>SKVX01000357.1 GCA_007129225.1 Halomonas sp. | reverse complement strand
TGCTCTACGGCGTAACCCAGCGCGGCGCGGCGATCGTTACCGATGACGGTGCCTGGCTGGATCGTCAGTATGTGGAGCCGATGATTCTCGACGCTCGGGAGGACCCACCCAATCTCTTGCTGCTCTATCTGGAAAGCGTCGAGCGCACCTATGCGGATCGCGAGCGCTTCGGCGACGCCTATGCCGACCTGGACGCCATCGGCGAGAATGGCCTGGTCTATGAAGGCGTCTACCAGATTGACAACACCGGCTGGACCATGGCGGGGATGATCGCCAGCCAGTGCGGTGCCCCACTGATGCCCGCCGGCCTGCTCCACGACCGTCAGTTCTCGCCGCTGGAAACGGTGGTGCCCGGTGTCGATTGCCTGGGCGACCTGCTCTCCGAACAGGGCTACCGACTCACCTACATGGGTGGGGCCAGCACCGCCTTCGCCGGCAAGGGTCTCTTCTATAAGGATCACGGCTTCGATACGGTCCTGGGCCGCGAAGATCTCCAGCCCCGCCTCGACGACCCCGACTACCTCAACAACTGGGGCCTCTATGACGACTCGCTTTACGATTTCACCATGGAGGAGGTCCGTCGCCTGAATGAGGAAGACGGGCCCTGGGGGTTGGTCAACCTATCGCTGAACGCTCATGCTCCCAGTGGCTACCCCGCTCGGCGCTGCCTGGACCGCCAGGGCGACTTCGACGGCGAGGATATTCTTTACTCGGTCGAATGTATCGCCTGGCTGGCCCGGGATCTGCTTGAGCGCCTGGAGAGCGAGGCGTTGCTGGAGAATACCCTGGTGGTTCTTGTCAGTGACCACCTGACCATGCGGGTCTCGGCCTGGGAGCAGCTGATCCAGAGCGAGCGAGACAACACCTTCATGCTGCTGGGCCCCGACATTCCCATCGGCCGCCAGACCCGGGAGGCTTCCATGGTGGACGTATTCCCCACCCTACTGGAAGCCATGGGCTTCACCATCGACTGGCACCGTGCCGGCCTCGGCGTGTCATTGCTGTCCGACGAGCCCACCCTGATCGAAGAGCACGGCATGGAATTCGTGAACGCCAGGATGCGTGAGGAAAACGCCCTGCAACAACGTCTGTGGGAGGGCCTCGCGCCACAGCGCGAGCAGCCTGAAGCGGCACCTCAGGAGCAGGTCTTGGAGACACCGGAGGACGGTACCGGAGAGGAACCCGCCTCGCACCAGTGAGCACGCCTCAGCCGCGGCCGATGAGCTCCGCGCTTGAGGACAATATTGCCTGCAGGACCCGCTGGGGCGAGAGCTGCACCAGGCAGTTGGTATGTCCCAGCGGACAGGTGCGCTGGAAACAGGGCGAGCACTCGAGGGCCAGGGTATGAATCGTGGCCCTGTCGGTCAGGGGCGGCGTATAGGCTGGCGAAGACGAGCCATAAAGGGCCTGGACGCGGGTGCCCACGGCGGCCGCCACATGCATCAGCCCCGAGTCGTTGGTGACCACCTGCCGGCAGTCGGCCAGCAGGTCCACGGCGTCGGCCAGCCGTGTCTTTCCGCACAGGTTGTGGACGCCCGCCTGCCCTTCTGCAATCACTGCGCCGGCCTCGGCATCCTTGGGGCCGCCAAGCACCCGAACCTCAAACCCTTCCGCCACCAGGCGCTGGGCCAGTTCACGAAAGTGGGCCAGTGGCCACTGCTTGGCCGGCCCATATTCGGCACCGGGCATCATGCCGATGGCCGGTCGTGACGAAAGCGCCAGGCTGCTGCGCACGGCAGCCAGGTTGTCGCCGTCGATCCGCAACCGCGGGCGAGGGACCGACAGGGCTGCCAGATCCGCATCTGCTGGCAGGCCCAGTGCGACGAAGCGCTTGACGGTCTGGTCCAGCACGGCCTTGTCCAGCGTGCGCCGCTCATTGAGCAGTCCGAAGCGCTGCTCACCGGTATAGCCGATGCGCCGGGGTATCCGCGCCAGGAAGGGAACCAGCGCCGACTTCCAGGAGCGAGGCAGGACGATCGCCCGGTCGAAGCGCCCCGCAAGCCGCTTCGCCAGCGACCGCCGGGTGGCCCAGCCGAATTCGCCATGGGCCACGTCCAGCGTCGCCACCTCGGCGACCTCATCCATACGCTCCAGGATCGGCTGCGACCAGCCGGGCGCCACGACGCCGATATGGCAATCGGGCTGGCGCTGCCGGAGCGTCTTCATCAGGCTCTGGGCCATCACCATGTCACCGACCCAGGAGGGACCGACCACCAGGATCTGCTCGCCCGACGAAGGCGTTGGGCTCATCCAACCTCTCCGCCGAGCCACCGCAGGTACTCCCCCACCCCCTCGGCTACGGTGCGGAATTCGCGATCATAGCCCGCCTGCCGCAGCCGTGAGATATCGGCCCGGGTGTAGCTCTGATAACGACCCTTGAGCTCTTCGGGAAAGTCGATGTACTCGATCCTGCCCTGGCGGTGAAAATCGATGACGGCTTCACCGATCGCCTTGAAGGGCTCGGCACGACCCGAGCCCAGGTTGAAGATACCGGACTTCTCGGGATGGTCGAGGAACCACAGATTGACGTTCACCACGTCGCCGACATAGACGAAGTCACGGCTCTGCATGCCGGCCTCATAACCATCCCAGGCGCCGAACAACTTGAGGTCCTGCCCCGCCGATATCTGGGTGTGGTGGTGGAAGGCGACGCTGGCCATCTTGCCCTTGTGCTGTTCCCGCGGCCCATAGACATTGAAGTAGCGAAAGCCCACCACCTGGCTTGTCAGCTCGCTCCAGTGCTCGCGCACGTACTGGTCGAAGAGCAGCTTGGAGTAGCCATAGACATTGAGCGGTTTCTCGTGCTCGGGCTCTTCGCGAAAGACCTGGCTGCCACCGTAGGTCGCCGCCGAGGAGGCGTAGAGGAAAGGAATGCCCTGCAGCTGACAGAAATGCAGCAGCACCTTGGAGTACTCGAAGTTGTTGTCGAGCATGAAGCGGCCATCCCACTCGGTGGTGTCCGAACAGGCGCCCTCATGAAAGATGGCTTCGATGGGGGGCAATCTCGAGGGCTCGCCACGCAATACCGCCTCGACACGCTGGCGGAAGTCATCCTTGTCCAGATAATCCCCGAGCG
>SKVX01000040.1 GCA_007129225.1 Halomonas sp. | reverse complement strand
TATCGGCGCCCCAGTGCTGGCGTACCGCCGTGCCCGAGGCGCTCTATCCCACCCGCTATGTCCAGGAGAAGGCCTGCGACTTCCTGGCGAAGCAGGACGCCGAGACCCCCTTCGTGCTGGTGGTCTCCTTTCCTGATCCCCATCATCCCTTTACCCCGCCTGGCCGCTACTGGTCGATGTACGACCCGGACGAGGTGGAACTGCCGGCCTCCTTTCATGATCCGGTGGAGGCCATCGAGGGTCTGCCCGAGTCGGCCCTCGAGGCTTACCGCTGGGGCGCCGAGGATCCGGAGAGCCACTGGCCCTTCGCGGTGAGCGAGCGCCAGGCCCGGGAGATCATCGCCCTCAACTACGGCAGCATCAGCATGGTGGACGATGCCGTGGGGGAGGTGCTGGCCACCTTGAAGGCGCGTGGCCTGGCCGACGATACCGTGGTGGCCTTCACTTCGGATCATGGCGACTACATGGGCGATCACGGCAGCATGCTCAAGATGGGCCTGCACTTCCAGAGCGTGTTGCGGGTGCCGCTGATCTGGCACGACCCCCAGAGCGACGCCCATGGAACGGTCTGCGGGCGGCTGGGCAGCGCCATCGACCTGGCCCCCACACTGCTGCAGCGGGCCGGAATCAAGGTGCCCATCGGCATGCAGGGCGAGGACCTGTTCGGGAGTGAGCCGGCGGCGGACGTGCTGGTGGAGGACCCGGGTATCCTGGTGTTCCGCGACAGTGAGGCGCGGGCGAGCATCATCAGCCTGGTCACCGAGCGCTGGCGGCTGAGCCTCTTCGAGGGGGAGGCGGGGGGCGAGCTCTATGACCTGGAGCGCGATCCCCATGAACTCACCAACCGCTGGAACGACCCCGATTACCAGGCGGTGCGCCTCGACCTCCAGGCGCGACTGAGCCAGCGCCTGATCGCCCTGCGCGACCGCAGTCTGGTGGCTACAGCCCGTGCCTGAGTCCAGGCGCTCGATTCTGAGAATGCTGAGATATTTTTACATTAAAAACATGTAGTTACATGGATTTAATTATGTCGAATGTGGCCTTGACAAGGGCCCGGTGAGGACTTATCTTTGGTGTATCAAATAATAAATATGGTTTTATATATGAAACGACCTAAGGTTGACTCCCCTTCTGCCCAATCGTGTGGCTGGATGCGACTCGTGCAGCACGACAGCCACTGCGGCTCGAGCGATGACATGCCGCCAAGAGGTATGCTGGTGCCTGGAATGGTCATCACCGGAGAGGACGCCTTATGAGTGACAAAGATGCACGCAAGTATCTGATCCCCGGCCTGGAGCGCGGCCTGACGATCTTGATGGAACTGAGCCGCAACGATCGCGAGATGAGCTTTGCCGAGATCGCTAAGCGGGTGGACATCCCCAAGGCGACCGCCTATCGGGCAATCCAGACCTTGGAGTACATGGGCTTCCTGCGTCGCCACCCCTCCACCGGTCTTTATTCCCTGGGGGTCAATGTCCTGCGGCTCGGCTTCGAGTATGTGGCCTCCCTGGACGTGGTGCAGGTGGGCCAGCCAGTGATCGAGTCGCTGCGGGACACCACCGGCTGCTCGAGCCATATTGCCATCCGCGACGGCCGGGACGTCATCTATGTGGCGCGGGTCAGTGCCGCCAATGCCACCATCCGACGGGTCAGCGTGGGTACCCGCTTGCCGGTGCACCGCACCTCCTTGGGACGGATGCTGCTGACTGGCCTGAGCCGGGCGGAGTTCGAGGCGCTCTACCCCGACGAGGCGTTGCCCGATGCTCAGCCAGGCGCACCAGCCAGCCGGGAGGCGCTGTGGGAGCTGGTCCAGGAGGATCGCCGTCGCGGCTACGTGATCGCCGAATCCTTCTTCCAGCTCGGCATCTCCTCCATCGTCTACCCCGTCTTCAATGGCGACGGCGAGATCGAGGCGGTGGTGAGCATCATGGTGCCGGTGCACGAGATTCCCGCCGAGGAGCGCGAGCGGCTGCGCGGCCCGGTGGAAGAGGCAGCGGCGACGATCTCCGGTTTGCTTGGTTACCGAAGCGTTGCCGAGCACCGAGGCACTTAGCAAGGAATGGTGCCGGCCAAGCCGGCCAGTAAATGCCCGACGCCAAGGCGAGGGCCACACAGACGACAACCGCGTCGAGTGACGCAGGAGTAAGAGCATGAGCATCGTTGGCATCGAAGCGTTGGAGTTCGGCGTGGAGAACCTGGCGGTCGGCAAGCAATTCGTGGCCGATTTCGGGCTCTCCCCTGTAAACGACACGACCTTTGAAACACTCAATGGTGCGCGCCTGAGCCTGGCGCCGATAAACGACCCGCAGCTGCCGCCGGCGTTCGAGTCCGGCTCGACTCTGCGGCGCATGACCTGGGGCGCGGCCGATGCGACCGCCCTGGCGGCGTTGAAAGCACGCCTGGCCGACCAGCCCGGCTTCGTCGATCATGGCGATCTCATCGAGTGTCGCGACCCCAACGGCATGACGGTGGCCATCCGCGTCAGCACCCTGCGCGAGGTGGAGCTGGAGGTCACCCCGATCAACCAGTACGGCGACATGCGCCGCATCGACACCCCGAGCCCGGTCTACGAGCGCGCCACTCCCGTCGGCATCGGCCATGCGGTCTTCTTCGTCGACGACCTGGAAGCCACCGAGGCCTTCTACCGCGAGAAACTCGGCTTCGCCGTCTCCGACCGCTACACCGATAGGGCCGTCTTCCTGCGCATGCAGGCCCGTGGTGGCCACCACAATCTTTTCTTGCTGAAACTGCCACATCGGGGTGCTGGCTTGAACCACGTGGCCTTCACCGTTCGCGACATCCACGAGGTGATCGGTGGCGGGCTGGCCATGAACCGCAAGCAGTGGAGCACCTTCCTCGGCCCTGGGCGCCACCCGATCTCCTCGGCCTACTTCTGGTACGTCAACAGCCCTCTGGGTGGCGCCTTCGAGTACTACACCAACGAGGACTATCTCACCGAGGCCTGGGAGCCGCGGGAGATGCAGCACTCGTTGGAGTCCTTTACCGAGTGGGCCGTGGAGGGTGGCATCGACGCCGAGACCCATAAAAAAAAAAAAATAGAAGCCTGAGTCGAGTGT
>SKVX01000492.1 GCA_007129225.1 Halomonas sp. | reverse complement strand
CGAACTCCACCAGCATCGCCTTGCCGATGCCGGTGATCATCGGGCAGGAGGTGTAGCCGTTATGGCGGGCCGGCAGCGGCTGCTCCTGCATCTGGGCCAGCAGGTTGGCCTCCACCACCGGGGCCTGGGCCTTGACGCTGGCGGCGGTCTTGTTGATCGGCGCACCGATCACGTCGCCGATGCCGAACACTTCCGGATAGCGGTTGTGCTGCAGGGTATGGATGTCGACATCGAGCCACTCTCCACGGAAGGGGCCTTCCAGTGCTATCAGGTCGCTCGCCTTGACGAAATCCGGTGCGCTCATCGGCGGCACCACGTGGATGAAATCGTAGTCGGCGATCACCGTGCGCTCGCCCTCCTGGGAAAATTCAGCCTCGCGAAGCTCATGGTGAGAGGTGAACTCACTGTCCGGGCCGACGAAGGTGAACTCCGCCTGGCGAGCGCCGGGGTCGATGGCGGAGAGCCGATAGTGATGGCGGCGGGTGACGCCCTGGTCGTCGAAGCGCTGCTTGACGAAATCGTTGACCCAGGGCTGGCTGAATAGCGCGGGGCCCGGGGCCAGGAACTCGACCTGGAAGTCATCGCGATGGCCGGTTGCCTCCAGGCGCGACAGGGTGGTGAAGGTCATCTTCAGCGGGGCGCCGGCACACTTCACCGGGGTGGGGGCCGCCGTGAACAGCCCCTTGCCGCTACCCTGGGCGATCCAGGTGTCAATGGCATCCCGGGTTCGAGTGGCGCCTTCGATGCTGGCATAGACGCTGCCGATGCCGTGGGTACCGACCAGCTCGGGTGACATCCCGTCGATCAGGTGATAATTGAGCTGTAGTCCCGTGGCCACGATCAGGTAGTCATAATCCAGCGATGAACCATCCCCCAGCTCGACCCGTCGATTGGCGGCATCGATGCCGGCGGCGGGCTGGCGAACCCAGTCGACACCGCCCGGCACGAAGCGGGCGTTAGGTCGCATGGTCTTCTCGGGGTTCCAGACACCGGATGCCACCAGTGTCCAGCCCGGCTGGTAGTGGTGAATCTCGCGGGGTTCGACGAGAGAGATCCGTGCGCCGTCGAGGCGACGGGAGAGGCGGTTTGCCATGGCCATGCCCGCGGCGCCGCCACCAAGGATGACGACACGGGCAGTGGTTGACAGGGTGCCGGCCTGGAGGCTGCCCAGGGGCAGCAGGCCGGCGACACCGGCGCCGAGGCCCAGCTTCAGGAGCTGGCGCCGGTCAAGCCGGGGCGGTGCGTGGGGGCGTGTCATGGGAGACTCCTGCTAAGCGGGTCAGGATGTGATTGTTATATCCTTATAACTGTATAGTTTATATCCTAGTCTTACCGCTTCTGTCTCTCCATCCTTAGTGTGCGACAAGTTGACGCAAGTCATATAATTGGCCGGGACTGGCCGTCATCGGGCGCTTTTTTCTTGACACTATCCTTTCGATTTGTTGATCCGTATCAGGTTCCTGCCGAAGCGATCTGCCATGCTTTCCCCTACCGGGCGGTCTATCCCGCCGGGATCATAATGACAAGAGGTGGGGGATATCATGAAGACAAGACGAGGGGCGGGCTGGGTCTTGCTGTTGCTATTGATGTGGCTGTCACCGGCCATGGCCAGCACGGCGGATCACACTCGGTTCGATGCGCTGGAGGGGCCGTTTGAGAGTGCCGAGGAAGTGACTCAAGCTTGTCTGAGCTGCCACACCGAGGCCTCGAAGCAGGTCATGGCGACGCGACACTGGACCTGGGAGTACGAGAACCCCCATGGCGGCGAGACGCTGGGCAAGAAGACGATGCTCAATACCTTCTGTATCGCGGACCAGTCCAATGAGGGCTTCTGCCAGTCGTGCCATGTGGGATACGGCTGGGAGGACGATACCTTCGATTTCAGTGATGAGGGGCGGGTCGATTGTCTGGCCTGCCATAACACCGGCGACTATGTGAAGAAGGGCGGCTGGGCCGGTTGGCCCAATGAGGAACTGACCGATCTGACCAGGGCGGCACAGAACGTGGCCGCTACCTCCAGGGCCACCTGTGGCAGCTGCCACTTCTATGGCGGTGGGGGTGACGGCGTGAAGCACGGCGACCTGGACTCGTCGCTCTTCCATCCCCATCGCGACCTTGATGTTCATATGGATGTCGAGGGGCTGAATTTCAGCTGCAGCACCTGCCACCAGACCGAAAGTCATGACGTGCCCGGGAGTCGCATCCAGGGGACGGCGGTGGACGCCCATGCAGCCATGATTCGCGGCAGCGACAATGGCCGTAACCCGGCCACTTGCCAGGCCTGCCACGGCAGTGCACCCCACGAGAGCGGCAGCCACGCCCAGCGCCTCAACGAGCACACCCGGTCGCTGGCCTGCCAGACCTGCCACATTCCCGAGTTCGCCCGGGGCGGCGTGCCCACCAAGATGGAGTGGGACTGGTCCACCGCCGGCCGCCTGGATGAGGAGGGCAACCCCATCCAGATCAAGAACGAGGACGGTTACGTCATCTACGACAGCAAGAAGGGTGACTTCGTCCCTGGCGAGAATGTGGTGCCCGAATACCTCTGGTGGGATGGCAACACCACCTTCGTGACCGCCGAGACGGAGATCGATCCCGGCGAGCGGGCGGCGGTCAACGCCTACCACGGCACCCCGGGCGCCGAGGACGCCCGGATCTGGCCGGTCAAGCGGGCGCTGGGCAAGCAGCCCTACGACACCGTGCACATGACACTGCTCAAGCCCCAAGTGGCGATCCCCGGCAACGAGACCGCCTTCTGGTACAACTACGACTGGGACAAGGCACTGGCGGCGGGTACCGAGCTCGCGGGGCAGCCCTTCAGCGGCGAGTACGACTTCGTGGAGACGTCGATGCTGTGGCCCATCACCCATATGGTGGCGCCCGGCGAGATGGCTCTGGACTGCGCCGCCTGCCACGCCGACGATGGCCGCCTGGCCGGGGTGGAGGGGGTGTGGATGCCGGGGCGCGATCGCCATGAGCGGCTCGACCGCTTCGGCTTCGGGCTGGCCGGCCTGATACTGCTGGGCGCTCTGGGCCACGGCTCCCTGCGCTTCGTCAACCGCAATCGTCGCAAGGGGCACTGACATGAGCGAGCGCATCTACCTGTTTACCCGTTTCGAACGTTTCTGGCATTGGGCCCAGGCGGTACTCGTCATCACCCTGCTGTTCACCGGCTTTGCGATTCGCGGAGTGCATGAATTGTTGGGCTTCGAGACGGCGGTACGCATCCATGAGGCCGCTGCCTGGCTGCTCATCGGCCTGTGGGTCTTCGCCATCTTCTGGCACTTCACCACCGGCCAATGGAAGCACTACATACCTACCCTGGAGCGGATCGGTGCCATGATCCGTTATTACGCCTATGGGATCTTCACGGGCGCCCCACATCCCTACAAGGTGACCGTGGAACGCAAGCATAATCCGCTGCAGCGCCTGGCCTACCTAGGCGTCAAGCTGGTGATTAACCCGCTGGTCTGGGTCTCGGGCCTGCTCTACCTGTTCTGGGGTAGCGTGCGTGACAGCATGCCGGCCTTCTTCGGTCTCGAGCAGGTCGCCGGGCTGCATGCCCTGGGTGCTTTCTTGATGCTGGCCTTCCTGATTCTCCACGTCTATCTCGCCACGGCGGGCCACACGCCGCTGGCTCACATCAAGGCGATGGTGACCGGCTGGGAGGAGGTGCATGACGAAAGCCAGGTAAAGCACCCGCCGCGCCCCTCCTGAGTCTGGCGGGGATTGGTTACCCTTGCAGCCGCTCGGCGATGGCGCGGCCGAGCGACTCGGTGTTGCCCTGGCCGCCCACGTCAGGCGTCAGCTGGTTCGCATCGCCGTCGGCCAGTACCGCTTCGAAGGCATCGACGATCGCCTTGGCGGCCTCGGCGTGGCCCAGGTGCTCGAGCATCATCGCCCCGGACCAGATCTGGCCAATGGGGTTGGCGATACCCTTGCCGGCGATGTCCGGTGCACTGCCGTGGACCGGTTCGAACAGGCTGGGGAACTTGCCTTCCGGGTTGATGTTGGCCGAGGGGGCCACGCCGATGGTGCCGGTGCAGGCCGGGCCCAGGTCGGAGAGGATGTCGCCGAACAGGTTGCTGCCCACCACCACGTCGAACCAGTCGGGATGCAGGACGAAATTGGCGGTCAGGATATCGATGTGAAACTTGTCGACGCTGACGTCCGAATAGTTGCCGGACATGGCCTCCACGCGTTCGTCCCACCAGGGCATGGTGATGGCGATGCCGTTGGACTTGGTGGCCGAGGTGAGCTTCTTCCGCGGGCGGCTCTGGGCCAGCTCGAAGGCGTACTTCAGCACCCGGTCGACGCCGTGGCGGCTCATCACCGTCTCCTGGATCACCACCTCACGGTCGGTGCCCTCGAACATCTTGCCGCCGACGCTGGAGTACTCGCCCTCGGTGTTCTCGCGCACCACGTAGAAGTCGATGTCGCCGGGGTTGCGGTCGGCAAGGGGACTCTTGATACCGGGCAGCAGCTTGCAGGGGCGCAGGTTGATGTACTGGTCGAACTGACGGCGGAACTGCAGCAGCGACCCCCAGAGAGAGACATGGTCCGGTACGGTGTCAGGCCAGCCCACGGCGCCGTAGAAGATGGCGTCGAAATCCTTGAGTTGCTCGAACCAGTCGTCGGGCATCATCTGGCCGTGCTTCGCGTAGTAGTCGCAGCAGGCGAAATCGAAATGCTCGAAAGCCAGGTCGATGCCGAATTTCTTGGCGGCGGCTTCCAGGGCTCGCAGGCCCTCGGGCATCACTTCGGTGCCGATGCCATCTCCGGGGATGACGGCGATACGTTGGGTCATGGTCGGTTCCTCATGCGGTTTTCATGAATTGAAGGATATGGTCGTGCAGCGCACTCGGTGCTTCCTCGGGAATGTAGTGGCCACAGGGCAGGGCCTCGCCGTCGACCCGCTCGGCGACGGCGCGCCACTCCGCCAGCGGGTCGAAACAGCGCTCGATGATGCCGTGCTGTCCCCATAACACCCTCACGGGGCAGGCGATGCGGTGCCCGGCCTCGCGGTCGGCGCTGTCGTGTTCCAGGTCGATGGTATTCGAGGCGCGATAGTCCTCGCACAGTGCATGGGCGGCTCCTGGCTGGGCCAGGCAACGCTGGTACTCGACGATGGCGGCCGGGTCGAAGGTATCGAGGTTGGCGTGACGTCCGCCCATGGTGCGTGTGATGTAGTCGGCCGGGGATGCCTCGATCAGTGTTTCCGGCAATGGTGCCGGCTGGATCAGGAAGAACCAGTGGAAGTAGGCGGTGGCGAAGGTACGGTCGGTCTTCTCGTACATTGCCAGGGTGGGAGCGATATCCAGCAGCATCAGCTTCTCCACCGCCTCGGGGTGGTCCATGGCCAGGCGGTGGGCCACCCGTCCGCCCCGGTCGTGGCCACAGAGCAGGAAGCGTTCGAAGCCCAGTTCGTGCATTACCGCGACCTGGTCGGCGGCCATGGCCCGTTTGCTGTAGTTGGCGTGATCCGGCTCGCCGGGAGGCTTGGAGGCATCGCCGTAGCCACGCAGATCGGTTGCGACCACCGTGAAGTGGCGTGCCAGCGACTCGGCCAGGCGGTGCCATATCAGATGGGTCTGGGGGTGGCCGTGAAGCAGCAACAACGGAGGCCCCGAGCCGCCGATGAGGCCGGGTATGCGGATACCGTTATTGTCGATCGAGAATGATCGATACTCCTCGAACATGGCGGTGCTCCTGTCTGATCGATTCAAGCGAACACGATTCAGGATGGTGAGAACAGTGTAGTCATTGGCAGGAAAGGGATAATCAGGCTCAATGGCAATATATTGTTGAATTAAGGTGTAGAAAGCATGGCGCAGCTCGACGATCTCGCCTTCTTCCGGCAGCTGGCTCGCGCCGGTAGCCTTACCGCCACGGCCAGGGAGCTGGGGCTATCGCTGTCGGCGGTCAGCAAGCGCCTCAAGGTGCTTGAGGCGCGTCTCGGTGTGGAGCTGGCCAGCCGCACCACGCGCAGGCTGAACCTCACCGCCGAAGGGGAGCGCTACCTGGCGCGGGGGTCGGCAATCCTGGAGGAGCTCGCCGAGCTGGAAGAGGCCCTGGGCGAGCAACAGGCGGCGCTGTCCGGGCCGCTGCGGGTCAACGCCACCTTCGGCTTCGGACGGCACCATGTGGCACCGCTGCTCTCGGCCTTCTGCATCCGGCACCCCGGCGTCGAGGGTGTGCTCGAACTGAGCAACTACCCGCTGAGTCTCGGCGACCAGGGATTCGATATCGGCATACGCGTGGGCGAGCCACCCGATTCGCGCCTGGTCGCTCGGCGCATCCTCGCCAACCGCCGGGTGCTGTGCGCCGCACCCGCCTATGTGTCGCGCATGGCGCCGCTCGCCTCGTTGAACGACCTGACGGCTCACCCCTGCCTGGTCCTGCGCGAAAACGAGAGCGACTACGCGGTGTGGCGGTTCTGCCACCGCGGTGGCGATGTCGAGCAGGCGGTCAAGGTGGCGGGGCCGCTGGCCAGCAATGATGGCGAGGTGATCGTGGGGCTGGCGCTGGATGGTCATGGGATCGCACTGCGCTCCTGGTGGGACGTGCACGAGCACCTGGCAAGGGGTGCCCTGATCGAGCTGCTCCCCGAGTGGCAAGGGGTGCGGGCCGATTTTCATGCCGTCTATCAGCAACGGCGGCATGTTCCCGCTCGCATTCGCACCTTCGTCGACTTCCTCGAACGGGAAATCCCGGGGAGGGTGCCGGCCATGGCGGGCGAAAGCTGATGGCCGGTGGGTTCAGCTTCGGTGTCGGCGCCGTTGGCGGGCCTCGGCATAGCGCTTGAGACCGTACAGCAAGGCCAGGCCCGCGATGACGCCAGCGCCCGCCCAGGCGAGCTCCTGACGATCCTCGGCGGAGAGCAGCGAGCCGAGCTGGCTGCTGAGCAGGATGATGCCGGCCAGCCCTGGCGTGGCACCGATCAGGGTGCCCAGCAGGTAGTCGCGAAAACGGATGTGAAAGGCGCCGGCTAGCAGATTGGTCAGCGTGTATGGCGCCAGGGGCAAGAGATTGAGCAGGGTTATGGTGCGCACGCCTCGCCCGGCCAGGTAGCGCGAAAGCCCTAGCAGCCGCTTTCCGCCGTAGCGCAGCAGGGCGTCGCGCCCCAGCCAGCGCCCGAGCCAGAACGTGGCAATCGCACCCAGAAGCGTACCGATGAACGAATAGACGAACCCCCACACCGGGCCGAAGATCAGGCCCGCCAGTATCACCAGCACGCTGAGCGGGAAAAGCACCAGTGAGGCGGTCAAGAAGACCGCGACCACCACGACACCGGCCCAGGGCCGGTCGCGCCAGGCCAGCGAACCCTGCAGCAAGGCGAACAGGGTGTTGGCATCGAACAGGTCTCGTGCAGCCAGCCATTGCCATAGCAGCCCCAGCGGGACGAGGACCGCAAGAGAAGCGAGGATGATGAGGGCCGAACGCGGCATCGTTGCGATCTGCGCAGGGGTAAGGCTAAAGCATAGGTGGCTCGCGCCGGGAGGCCAAATGGCTCGGCTGGCGGCGGTGCCTCAGGTACTGTCACCGACCAGCAGCTCGAAGCCCACGTCGTGGCGCCGACGCGTCACCCGCTTGGCGTCGAGTCGTTTCAACACCTCCTCTGCCGCCAGCCTTCCCATGTTTTCCCGGGGGGAGCGGATGGTGGTCAGCCGCGGGGTGACATGCTGGCCCAGGGGCAGTCCGTTGAAGCCGGCGATGGCGATGTCGCCCGGTATGGTCATGCCCAGCCGCTGGGCCCTCAGCAGTGCGCCGGTGGCCAGGTCGTCGTTGGCGAAATGGATGGCGTTGGTGCTCGGATACCGCGACAGCACACGCTCGAGCCCGGTAGCACCGGCATCCAGGCTGCCCAGCTGGTCCAGCTCGATCATCGGTGCCTCCAGTCCTGCGGCATGCAGCACCTCGCGATGACCCTCGAAGCGCATCCTGGCCCGGTAGTCCCGGTCAAGGCAGGCGCCCACATAGACGACGGACCGGTATTGCTGCGCCAGCAGGTGCCTCGCCATGCAGCGCCCGGCTTCGTGATGATCCAGGCCCACATTCAGGTCGAGGGCGTCACCCAGTTCCATCACCTCCATGATCGGCTTGTCCCAGTGGGTCAGCAGGCTGCGGCACGCTTCGCTGTGGCGCAGGCCGGCGGTGACCAGCGCCGAGCAGGACCAGCCGAGGAAGGTGCGAATCAGCTGGTATTCACGCTCGATGTCGTAGTCGGTGTTGCCGAGCAGGATCTGATAGCCCTCGCGCTCGAAGGTCTCCTGTAGCCCATGGATGACCTCGATGAAGACGGCGTTGGCCAGTGACGGCACGATCACCGCAATAAAGCGCGAGCGAGCCGAGGCGAGGCTGCCGGCCACCAGGTTCGGTACATAGCCAAGTCGCTCGACGGTGGCGAGGACCTTGATCCGGGTGGCGGCATTGACGCGTTCGGGCGCGTTCAGCGCTCGCGATACCGTAATCGCCGAGACGCCGGCGGCATCCGCCACCTGCTGCAGGGTGGGTTGTTCCGAGCCGCGCCGGCGGCGTGTCGACCTTCGCTTGTCCGACATTAGTCGTACTCCTTGGCACTTCACTTGCTGCTGCACTGGCGATCATCTAAAACTATGTTAGCGCTAACATGATAGCGCTAACATCGCAGGGCTAACACGCTGGCACTGACAGCAACCGGACAGGAGGCGACAGGTGAACGACAAGTCGGCAGGCGGATCACGAGTCGGTGTCATTGGGCTCGGGGCCATGGGCATGGGAGTGGCGCTGACCCTTCTGGAGAAGGGGAGCGCTGTCATCGGCTGCGATGTGAGCGAGCCGGCGCGTCAGCGGTTCGAGTCGAGCGGTGGCCTTGGCGTTGCGACGCCCGCGGAACTGGCCGAGCGCTGCGATGTGGTGCTGGTGGTCGTGGTCAATGCGGACCAGGTCGAGCAGGTTCTGTTCGGTGAGCAGGGGCTGGTGGGGCGCATGGCACCGGGGGGCCTGGTGATCCAGTGTGCCACGGTGGCGCCGAGCGTGGCTCGACGGCTGGGCGAGCGCCTGGCGGCCGAGGGACTCGAGATGCTCGATGCACCGATCAGCGGTGGCGCGGTCAAGGCCCGCTCCGGTCAGCTCTCGGTCATGGCGTCGGGGTCCGCCGCGGCATTCGCCAAGGCCGAGCCGGTGCTCGAGGCCGTGGCGGCTACCGTCTACCGCCTGGGCGATGCAGCGGGGGTCGGTTCCAGCATGAAACTGGTCAACCAGCTGCTGGCCGGCGTCCATATCGCCGCTGCGGCGGAGGCCGTGGCTCTGGGGATTCGCATGGGGCTCGACCCCGAGGCCGTTCACGAGGTCATCACCCATTCGGCGGGCAATTCCTGGATGTTCGAGAATCGCGTGCCGCACATCCTGGCCGGCGACTATACCCCGCTGTCGGCCGTGGACATCTTCGTCAAGGATCTCAATATCGTTCATGACACGGGGCGTGAGCTGGCCATGGCGACACCTGTGGCCGCCAGCGCCCTGCAGCAGTTCACCGCTGCCAAGGGGGCCGGCTTCGGACGAGAGGACGATGCGGCGGTCATCAAGGTGTACCAGCGGCTATCGGGCATCACCCTGCCCGGGGCGGCCGGCGAAGCGGAGGAGAGCTGACCGTGGCTATCGTACTGGGCGCCATCGCCGACGACTTCACCGGGGCCACCGACCTGGCCAACAACCTGGTGCGCGGCGGCATGCGCTGCGTGCAGCTGAACGGTGTACCCGAGCATCCGCTCGAAGCGCTGGTGGATACCTGCCGGGGCGTCGATGCCGTCGTCATCGCCTTGAAGTCCCGCTCCTGTCCGGTCGACAAGGCCGTTGCCGACTCGCTGGCGGCCCTGGCGTGGCTGCAGGCCCAGGGGGTGCGTCAGCTCTTCTTCAAGTACTGCTCCACCTTCGACTCCACCGATGAGGGCAATATCGGCCCGGTCAGCGATGCCCTGGCCGAGCGACTCGGCGCTCGCCAGACGGTGATGGTGCCGGCCTTCCCGGTCAACGGGAGAACGGTCTATCAGGGGCACCTGTTCGTCGGCGACCGGCTGCTCAACGAGTGCGGCATGCAGCACCACCCGCTCACCCCGATGCGCGATGCCGACCTGGTCCGGGTATTGGCGCGGCAGACTTCTCAGCCCGTCGGCCTGGTGCCGCGCTCGGTGATCGCACAGGGCAGCGAGGCGACCCGGAGACACCTCGACGAGCTTTCACAGCAGGGCGTTAGCCGGGCAGTCTGCGACACCCTGGACGAAGGCGACCTGGCCACCCTGGCGGCTGCCGTGGCGGACTTTGCCCTGGTCACCGGCGGCTCCGGGCTGGGCCAGATGCTGCCGGCGCAGTATCGGCAGCGTGGCTGGCTCGATGAGCTGACAGACCCCGGGCAGCTGGCGCCCGCCTCGGGCAGTGCCCTGGTGCTGTCGGGGAGCTGTTCGACGGCAACGCTGGCCCAGGTCGATCACTTCCTGGCGCGACACTCCGGTTTCGCCTTGGACCCCCAGGCCCTGGCCGAGGGCGACGCCCACCTGGGCGAGGCGCTGGCCTTTGCCCGCCGGGCGCTGGCTGGCGGTGGCCCGGTGCTGCTCTACGCCTCTGCCGATGCCGAGCGGGTCCGGCAGGCGCAGCAGGCGCTGGGCGTCGAGCGGGCCGGCAGGCTGGTCGAAGCGGCGCTGAGCACACTTGCCAGCAGTCTGGTCGCCGAAGGGGTCGGGCGGCTGGTGGTGGCAGGTGGCGAAACGGCCGGGGCTGTGGTCTCGGCCCTGGGAGTGCGCGCCATGCGCATCGGCGAGCAGATCGCCCCGGGTGTCCCCTGGACCCAGGCCACCCTGGCCGGGCGCGAGGCGCCGCTGTCACTGGCACTGAAGTCCGGGAATTTCGGCGACACCGATTTCTTTACCCGTGCCTTCGAGGTACTTACGACGGAGGGCGCGCCATGAGCGTGCACGACGAGAACGGCCTGCGCGAGCAGATCGCGATCCTCGGCGAATCGCTCTTCTCGCGAGGCCTGACCATGGGCTCCAGCGGCAATATCAGCGTGCGGCTGGACGATGGCGGCTGGCTGATGACGCCGACCAATGCCTGCCTGGGGCGGCTCGATCCCGCCCGTATCTCGAGGCTAGACGAGCAAGGCCGGCTGCTGAGCGGTGACCGGCCCACCAAGGAGAGCTTCCTGCACATGGCGATGTATGAGGAGCGGCCCAGCTCCGGTGCCATCGTGCACCTGCACTCGACCCATTCGGTGGCCGTCTCCTGCCTGCCGCAGGTCGACCCCTGCGACTGCATCCCTCCGTTGACCGCCTACTACGTGATGCGGGTGGGCAAGCTGCCCCTGGTGCCCTACCACCTGCCCGGCGACCCTGCGCTGGGTGACGCGGTGCGCGGGCTGGCAGGCAAGCACAGCGCGGTGCTGCTGGCCAACCATGGCCCTGTGGTGGCCGGCAAGACGCTGGAGGCGGCGGTCTACGCCACCGAGGAGCTGGAAGAGACCGCCAGGCTGTTCCTGCTGCTGCGCGGGGAGAACCCGCGCTGCCTGACGCCGGAGCAGGTTGCCGAACTCGAAGCGCGCT
>SKVX01000533.1 GCA_007129225.1 Halomonas sp. | reverse complement strand
TGCCGCGCCTTGCGCATGGCCGACAGCACGGTTTCGGCAACCTCCGCGTACTCACTCTTGCGCTCGTAGCTGGGGTCGATCAATACGCACAGCCTTGGCGTGGCAACCGGCAATCGCTGCAGCAGGCCCTTCAGGCCATCACCATGAATGCGCTGCACGCTCTTCGGCAGGCGCTGACCCACCAGATGTTCATGCTCGGCGGGGTGCAGCTCGAACAGCATCAAGCGATCCGTGGGGCGCAACTGGCGATTCAGCCACCAGGGTGAGCCCGGGTAGCAGTCCAGCGTTGGCGACGTCCCCTCGCTCGCCGTCAGCTGCGCCTCGGCCAGCAGTGACAGCCAGTCGCCGATCAGCGGTTCCGCCGCCAGTGCCGTTCTGGCCTGCCAGAGCCGCTCCGCCCCCCGGCGATGCTCCTGCAACTTCTGGCTCTCCTTCGCCGATAGCGGATAGAGCCCTCGCCCGGCATGGGTATCGAGATACGTGATCGATGACGTCTTGCGCCGCAGGTAGCGGGTAACGGCAAACAGGGTCAGGTGCTTGTGGACATCGGCAAAATTACCGGCATGGTAGGCGTGCTGATAGGAAAGCATGGCCACGGGTCCTTGGACGGCGAATCGGCAGTATGAGGCTGAAGGAGATCGAGCCTAGCGAAAAGGCCCGCCACTGTGACAGTGACGGGCCCCATTCAAGCCACCGGCTTGCCGGTCTATTGCTGAAACTGGCTCTCGATGGGCGTGAGCGTGATCTCGACACGACGATTCTGGGCACGGCCCTCCTCGGTCGCGTTACTCGCCACCGGCTGACTTTCGCCATAGCCGGTCATGTACAGACGGTTGCGAGTTACCCCGTTCTGAGCCAGGTAGTTACCGACAGATTCCGCTCTGCGCTCGGACAGCCGCTGATTGTAACCGGCGTCACCGGTACTGTCGGTATGACCGGCAATGTTGACCCGCGTGTCGGTGTATTGCGTCAGGATCGAAGAAACGTCATTGAGGGCGCTGCGGGCACTCGGGGTCAGTTCACTGGAATCGAAGCCGAAGGTCACACTGCTTGGCATGTTGAGCACGATATCATCGCCTCGACGCTCCACGTCGACACCGGTGCCCCTCATGCTCTCGCGCAGCTGCTGCTCCTGCCGGTCCATGTAGGCACCGACGCCGGCACCGGCAGCGGCACCCACCGCGGCACCGATCAGCGCACGATCGCGCCGACTGGTACTGCCGCTACCCGACAGGGCGCCGGCCGCGGCACCGACAGCTGCACCCACTCCGGCACCCGTCATGGTGCTGGAGCGCTGGGTCTGGCCGCCGTAGGGATCCGTCGTGGCGCAGCCCACCAGCAGGACAGCGGTGGCAAGCGGCACAGCGAGTCGAAGTGGTTTGAACATGTAGATCTCCGGATTTCAGGGGAAGAAGCTTATTCAGTGCCGGCATCGGCTTCGCCAATCATGACCAGCAACTCATTCAAGAATAATAGACCTTGGGGCGATGCCTGCACTCGCTGGCCATCTTCCACAAGAAGTCCTTTTTTTCGCGCCGACTGGAGGCGGGCCTCCAGGGTGCCGGCCGGGCGTCCAGTATGCGCCTCCCAGTCCCTCATCGACACTCCTTCCACCAGGCGCAACGCATTCATGGCGAACTCCAGCGGTAGTTCATCCTCTTCCACCTCGGCACGGCCGGCGACGAAGCCACGGGGATCCTGACATCGACGCAGATAGGCCTCCGGCTGACGCGCCTTCCACCGCCGTTCGATATGTAGCCTGCCCTGTGCATCGGTGGCACTCAGCTTGCCGTGGGCGCCGGCACCGATCCCCAGATAGTCGCCAAAACGCCAATAGTTGAGATTGTGGCGCGACCGCAGGCCCGGCCGGGCATAGGCCGAAATCTCGTAGCGCACCAATCCGGCGGCCTCGAGCCGCTCATGCCCCCGGTCCTGGATATCCCACAGTACCTCCTCCTCGGGCAGCACCGGAGGGCGGGAATGGAACTCGGTATTGGGTTCCAGCGTGAGCTGGTACCAGGAGAGGTGCTCTGGAGAGAGGGAGAGCGCACGGTCGAGATCGTCAAGCGCCAGCGCCGGGGTCTGACCCGGCAAGCCATGCATCAGGTCCAGGTTGACGTTGTCGAACCCGGCATGACGCGCCTCGTCCATTGCCGAGATTGCATCGCCACCGCTATGGATACGTCCCAAAGCCCGCAGTTGGGCATCCTGAAAGCTCTGCACCCCCAGGGAGAGACGGTTGATGCCCGCAGACCGATAGCCCTGAAACCGACCGCGCTCCACGGTACCCGGGTTCGCTTCCAGCGTTATTTCGATATCAGAGGCCAGTGACAGCCGCGTGGCCAGCACATCGAAAAATCGTTCATAGAAGCCGGCCGACATCAGGCTCGGCGTGCCTCCGCCGATGAAGATACTGGTCAGCTCACGACCACCGACGAGGGGCAGATCATCCTCCAGGTCCTGAAGCAGCGCTGCCAGGTAACGGCTCTCGGGCAAGTCGGCCCCGTGACCCACACCATGCGAGTTGAAATCGCAGTAGGGACATTTTCGCACGCACCAGGGCACATGCACGTAGAGCGCCAGCGGCGGCAGTTCGTCGACTCGCCGGGATTGGGTGGCCATCACTTGGTCGTCGTCTCGCCAAGGGCTGCCACCAGCGACTGCAGTGCCCTTCCACGGTGGCTGAGCCGATTCTTCTCGTCGGCACTTAGCTCGGCCACACTCATGCCCAGCGACGGCAGCCAGAACAACGGATCGTAGCCGAAGCCACCTTCACCGCGTGGCGCCGTCAGAATCTCACCTTCCCAACTGCGCTGCACGATCAAGGGCACCGGATCTTCGGCATGGCGTAGATAGGCAAGAACGCACCAGTAGCGGGCCGTACGCCGTGCAGGCGGTGTCCCGGCCAGCGCCGCAAGCAGCTTGTCATTGTTGCGCGCATCGCTCTTCGGCTCGCCGGCGTATCGGGCGGAGTAGATACCGGGCTGGCCATGGAGGCTATCCACCTCCAGGCCGGAATCATCCGCCAGGGCGGGCAAGCCACTGACACGGCTCGCCTCACGCGCCTTGAGCAGTGCATT
>SKVX01000366.1 GCA_007129225.1 Halomonas sp. | reverse complement strand
GACGTCAGGTAGGGCATGTCGCACTTCCTCCGCCGGTATGAACCGGATCAGGTTCCAGGGTCAGCGCTAGGCCCTCTCAGCCCCCTGGCGGCTCCGTTTCGAGCCGGCAAGCGGGACTCCCCTGGCGACAGTGAATGAATTGTCGATACTAGGCTATTCACGAAAAGCCTAATTCAAGTTACGCACCGGCTGGCCGATATAACCATCCAGCGCGCATGAATGATATAACACTCGATGGTACAACAGTCGCTGCATGCGAACGACCACTCTCGCAGAGAACGCCAATGCCGTATACCGAAGCCAAGGAACACGCCCCCGGGCGGTTGCACGCCATCTTCGCCGACCCCTACACCGCTTTCGACAATCAGTCGATCGAGCGGCAGCTGCACCTGCGGGTCGCCATCGATGCCCTGCTGTTGCAGCCCATGGCCAAGGGCCGGCTACTGCTGAGGGTGATCCACGGCTGGGAAAACGGCAGCTTCGAGCCCGCCGACCTGGCCCATAGCGACCATGGCATCGGCTCCCTCGACGACCTGCGCAAGGCGGCCAATCGCTACCACCAGGCCTTCGAGGCCTCGCAACCCTTCCCGCAGGATGACGCCTCGCTGCTGGCCCGCCCGCTGGAGCACGCCATCATTCGGGCGGAAGCCAACGGCCAGGCACTCGATGAGGAGACCCGCACCATCCCCGCACGCTGGCCCGCCTTCGACCAGGGGCTCTATCTCTATACCTTCTTCAAGGTTTATCACCGCCTTACCTACGGCGAGGATGACAGCTACCGCTCGGCACGCTGCATGACCCCGCACGGTGCTCGCGAGATACACGAATTCCACCTGGAAGAAGGCGAGTTCGCCGTGATTTCCCCCACCGAGGAGGAAGCCACCGCCGACACGGTGCTGGTGCTGCATGAAAGCCAGCTGGTGCCGGTGCTGCAGTTGTTGGAGGTGTGCCGGGAAAACGCCTGAGACGACGTGGTGTCGCTGCCCCTTCCTCGCTATGCCTTCTCCCGCGGCACCCGTCCCATCAGGTAGAACTCCTTGTTGGGCGGGGTACCGGTGAGGGTGACCAGGCGGTTGGAAAGGCCAAAGAAAGCGGTGATGGCGCCGATGTCCCAGATGTCATCCTGGGTGAAGCCGGCGTCTATCAAGCGAGCCTGCCATTCGTCGGTGAGTTCACCCACGTCCAGGCCGCAGTGAAAGGCGAAGTCGAGCATGAGCCGATGACGCTCGCTCAGCGGTGCCGTGCGGTGGTTGATGGCGACCTGGTCGGCCAGCAGCGGATCCTTGCTGTAGATGCGCACCAAAGCCCCGTGGGCCACCACGCAGTAGAGGCAGTGGTTGCGGGCACTGGTGGCCACCACGATCATCTCTTTCTCGGCCTTGGTCAGGGTGTCCGATTCCCGTTCCATCAGCGCATCGTGATAGGCGAAGAAGGCGCGGAACTCGGCCGGGCGGTGGGCCAGCATCAGGAACACGTTGGGCACGAAACCGGCCTTCTCCTGCACCGCCAGCATGGCGTCGCGGATATCTGCGGGCAGGTCCTGAATCGATTCGGGAATGGGAAAGCGGCTGATGGGCGTCGACATGGCAGGCTCCTGAGGGGATGGGGTTAGCGCTGGGCGTTAGCGACAGTTAACGTCAACGTTAATCCATTGTCCATGTAGCACTCATTCGACCGCCTTCAATTGCGAGCACGTCACCACCCGGTTGCGATGATGCGCCTTGGCCTCGTACATCGCCTGGTCGGCGAGACGATAGAGTGTCTCCACATCACGCACCGCATCGCACCCGTGGCAGGCCACCAGGCCGAACGAGGCCGTGATCACCCCATAGGTGGACGTCTCATGGCGAATGTTCAGCCCCTGGAGGGCCTCGCGGAACTTCTCCAGCGCCTCCTGCCCCTCCTCCAGTGAGTCGACGGCCAGCAACAGCCCAAACTCCTCCCCGCCGAGTCGGAACAGCCGGTCTCCGGCGCGACGGAAATAGTCCAGCAGCAGGGTGGAGACCCTGACCAGCACCTCATCGCCGGCATGGTGGCCATAGGTGTCGTTGTAGAGCTTGAAGTCATCAATATCCATTATCGCAAACAGCAGCGGCTGGCCGCTGCGACGCCGTCGCTGCAGCTCCTCTTCCATCAATTCCTGAAATTGCCGACGATTCAGCAGACCCGTTAGAGGGTCGGTGCGTGCCAGGGTGGTAAGTTGTCGGTTGGCGTTTTCCAGCTCAGTGGTACGTTGCTGCACCTCCTCCTCGAGGCGTTCGTTGAGCGAACGCTGCAGATCGAGTGTGGCGCGCTCGGCGGCGAGCTTTTCGTTCTTGAACTGGTTGATCTTCCAGGCCAGCCCCAGGGATAGCAGCAGAAATTCAATCCCCGACCCGACCTGGACGGCATATTCGGTGACGAGATTGTAGGGCAGCACCCCCGCCACCCGCAGGAAGTAGAGCGTGATGCCGATGAGCAAGACACTCCAGGCCACCAGATAAATCCGGGCCAGCGTGTCGCCGCTATAGCTGCGCCAGGCCGCCACGCCGAGCAACAGGCTGGAAAGCAGGATGGCGCCGGGAATCATCAGATGGAATACCGGCGCATAGTGGCCGAAAAGTGCCGGTAGCGCGCTGACCATACACAGTCCGGCAAGCCCATAGAGCACTCGGGTCAAGCGCGGCGCGTGCTGGCGAAGGTTCAGGTAGCTGTCACTGAAGATAGCGAGGGTGACGGCAAACAGGCCGATATTGAGCGGTACCATCTGGTTGTTGAACGTCGGCATGTCGGGCCACCAGTACTGGAAGGCGAAGCCTCGCGACGAGAACATCAGGATGAAGAAGGTACCGAGATAGGCAACGTAGTGCAGCAAGGGCCGCTCACGGGTGGCAAGGTAAAGCAGCAGGTTATAGATCAACAGCGCCAGCAGGGCACCGAAGTAGAGGCTGAATGCCATCAGCTCCCGCTGGGCCTTGGCCAGAAAGCCGGCATCATCCATGAGGTAGAGTGGCGTGGCATCAAAGAGCCCGTCGTGGGTATCCAGGCGCAGAAAGATCTGACGCGCCTCACCGGCAGGCACATGGATAGGCAACACGAAGG
>SKVX01000218.1 GCA_007129225.1 Halomonas sp. | reverse complement strand
CTGCCATAATGCGACGCCCACCGGCTTGGCTTACCCGGTGGGCGTCTTGCATTGTATTCACCGAGTGGCGAACACACCGTGGGTCTCGGAAGGAAAAATTGACCGAGGTCATTAAAATCTCTTTGCGTATCATTACCATTTGCAACCGTATCCATTTTTGCTATCGTGGCGATAGACCGAGACTGGCCGAGGGACGATACCACCGCAGAGTGGCACACCATTTCCCCGCCTTTCAGCCTCAAGGAACACACCATGCGCAAGACGCTGTTTACCGCTACCGCTGTTGCCACCACCCTGCTTGCCGCTCCGCTGGCCTCCGCCGCCAGCCTGACGCTCTACTCGGGTCGTGGCGAGTCGATGGTCGAGCCGATCGTCAAGCAGTTCGAGAAGGACACGGGCATCAGCGTGCAGGTCCGCTATGGCGACACGGCCCAGTTGGCCGTGTTGCTGCAGGAAGAGGGCGACCGCTCGCCGGCCGACCTCTACTGGGGGCAGGATGCCGGGGCCATGGGCGCCATCAGCCAGGCCGGGCTGCTTGCCGAACTGCCGGCCGATATCTATGAAGGATTGCCAAGCATTTACACCAGCGAGACCGGCAACTGGGTCGCTGCCAGCGGCCGTGCGCGGGTCGTCGCCTACTCACCGGAGCGGGTCGATGAGGGCGAACTGCCAGAGAGCGTCTTCGACCTCACCGATGAGCGCTATGAAGGCCGTGTCGGCTGGGCACCCACCAATGGCTCCTTCCAGTCCTTCCTGACCGCCATGCGGGTCGAACACGGCAATGACACAACCCGCGAATGGCTGGAAGGCATGCGTGACAATGGTGCAGTTACCTTCCGCAACAACACTACCCAGGTGCAGGGCATCGCCGGCGGCGAAATCGACTTCGGCCTGGTCAATAACTACTACCTGCCACGCTTCAAGGCGAGCGATGCCGACTACCCGGTGGACCAAGCTTTCTTCGCCGACGGCGATATCGGCAATCTGGTGAACGTCGCCGGCATCGCCGTTGTCGGCAGCAGCGACAGCCAGGCAGAGGCCATCGAGTTCGTGCGCTATTTGCTCTCGCCGGCCGCACAGCAGTACTTCACCGGCAGCGTGTACGAGTACCCGGTGACCCGCGGCGCCATCCAGAACCCGTCTCTCGAAGATTTTGATCGCCTTCTCGAGGTGTCCCCCCAGATCGATCTGGACGAGCTCGAAGATCTCGAAGGTACCCTGAACCTACTGCGCGATGTCGGCCTGCTGTAACGCCGACCCGAGTGCCGCCTGCTCGGCAGGCGGCACACTTCATTCCGCGAGGCACGATGACACGGACCAACAGCACCTCCATCCCTAGTCAGCCGGCCTCCCGCCTGCCGCGTCTGCTACCCCGAAATGTGCCGCTGCACATCCTGCTGCCGTCGCTGATCGTTGCCGCCACCATGCTGGTGCCGCTGGTCTATCTCGGCCTGCGTGCCTTCGAGGCCGACAGTGCCACCCTGGCCGATCTGGTCTTGCGTCCCCGCAACCTCCAATTGCTGATCAACACCCTGGCCCTGGCCGCAGGCGTGGTGGTCTTGACCACTGTGATGGCCTTTCCGTTGGCCTGGCTGGTCACTCGCACCGATATTCGCTTCAAACGCGCTCTGACCATCATGGGCGTCATCCCGCTGGCCGTGCCGGGTTACGTGATGGCCTATGCGCTGATCGGCCTGGGTGGCAATTACGGGGTGCTGGCACAGCTCACCGGCATTCAACTACCGCGTATTCAAGGGTACGTCGGCGCTACCCTGGCGCTGTCGCTCTACACCTTTCCCTATCTTTTCCTCAACCTGCGCACGGCCCTCTCCGGCCTGGACGGCAACCTGGAAGAGAGCGCACGCAGCCTGGGCTACTCACAGGGCGAGATCCTGCGCAAGGTGACGCTGCCCCACCTGATGCCGTCGTTGATGGCTGGCTGGCTGGTGATCACCCTCTACGTACTGGGTGACTTCGGTGCCGTCGCCCTGATGCGCTACGAAGCCTTCAGCTACGCCATCTATACCCAGTACTCCGGCGCCTTCGATCGCATCTATGCCGCCTGGCTTGCCATCATGCTGCTGGCGGTGGCGGCCAGCTTCGTGATGCTGGACAGTCTGGTGCTCAAGCGCAAGCTGGCTCGTGTCGGTACCGGCGTGGCACGCTCCCTTCGCCCCACCCCACTGGGCCGGGTCCGCTGGCTGGCCTGGCCCTACCTGGTCGTGCTGTTCGGTATCTCCATCGGCCTGCCGGTGATGATTCTTGGCTACTGGCTGCTACTCGCGCCACCCGACATGAGCTTCTTCGCTCGGGTGCCGGGGACCTTCCTGCGCTCTGCGGGCGCCGCACTGCCGGCCGCACTACTCGCGGCCGCCTTCGCCCTGCCCCTGGCCTTCCTCACGGTCCGCTACCGCTCCCCCTTCTCGACGGTGATCGAGCGCTCGGCGTATATCGGCTATGCCCTGCCGCCGCTGGCGCTGGGCCTGGCCATGGTGTTCTTCTCGCTGCGTACCGCGCCGTTTCTCTACCAGACGCTGGCGCTGCTGATCATTACTTGGGCCATGGCATCCCTGGCGCTGGCACTGGGCCCGATCCGCAATTCGCTGCTGCAGACCCGGCCCAGCATGGAGCAGGCCGCCCACTCACTGGGCCATGGCCCAGTCAGTACCTTCGTCCATGTGATCTTTCCACGCCTGCGTCGCGGCATCCTGGCCGGTGTCGTGCTGGTCTTCGTGCTCTGCATGAAGGAACTGCCGATCACCTTCCTGCTGGCCCCGACCGGTTATACCACGCTGGCGGTCACCGTATTCACCCGTACCTCGGAAGGCATGTTGGCCGAAGCGGCGCCCTTCGCCGCCGCCATCGTGGTGTTCTCGAGCCTGTCCGTGGGCCTTCTGCTCACCAAGGAGGGCAAATGATGACGAACCTCAATATCAGCGCCGACCCGCAGGGCAACCCTGTGCGGCTGATCGACCCACTGCTATCGGTGGAGAGACTCAGCAAACGCTACCGCGACGGTGACCCGCTGGCGGTGGAAGACGTCAGCTTCTCGCTGGGCAATGGCGAGATTCTCGCCCTGCTGGG
>SKVX01000521.1 GCA_007129225.1 Halomonas sp. | reverse complement strand
GTCGTTGGACAAGGGCTATGATACCCCGCTCACGCGCATGTTTGATGAGGGGCGTGAGCTGAGCATCGGCCAGTGGCAGAAGGTGGCTTTGGCCCGTGCCTTCATGCATCAATCAGAGGTGATTATTCTCGATGAGCCCACCAGCGCGCTCGACCCGGGGGCAGAGTTCGATCTGTTCGCCAATTTCCGTGAGCGTATCGATCATCGCGCCGCCCTGGTGATCAGCCATCGCCTGTCCACGGTGCGCATGGCGGATTACATCTATGTGTTGGATGCTGGTGAGATTCGTGAGGCGGGCACCCATGACGAGCTGATACGCCAGGGCGGCATGTACTGCGAGCTGTTCAGTCAGCAGGCGTATCACTACCGTGAGGTCGAGGCTTGAGTGAGCGGTTTGTGCGGGATTGTTAGCCTAGACGGTCAGCCTGTGTCGCACGCCCAGCTGGAGGCCATGGTGCTGAGAAGCCCGCATCGTGCCGTCGATGATGTCTTCTATCACTGCCAGGAAGGTATAGCGCTGGCTTGTCTCTCCCATGATTCCTCCTCCGACGGCACGGGAGAATGTCGGCCTGTGGTCATCGAGCAGGGTCGTTGGGTGTACGCAGCGGACGCACGCCTGGACAACCGAGAGTCCTGCCTTGGTTGGCAGCCCCCGGGCTTCAGGACCCATGAGAAGGCCCCCGATAGTCACCTGATGCTCGGGACCCTGTTGCACGACCCAATGCAGGGGCCGGGCAGGCTCCTCGGCGATTTCGCCTATGTCCTCTGGGATGCCCGGCAGCGAACCCTTCGGCTGGCGCGCGATGCCATGGGTATGCGCGCTTTGTATTATCGGGTCGAGCCGGGGCGCATCCTGTTTGCCACTGAACTGAGTCAGATCCTGGCCGCAGAAGGGGTGCCAAGGCAGCCCAATCGGCAGGCGATGGCATGGCACCTGGCTGACCTGCAGACACCCCCCGGCTGCACCTTCTTCGAGGGTATCGAGGAGGTCGTGCCCGGCGAGGAGGTCGAAATCGATGCTACAGGCCGGGTGCGTCGTCGCGTGGTGTGGAAGCCCGAACCGAGCGACCGGATTTACTACCGGGATGATCGCGAATATGCCGAGCACTTCCGTTCGCTGCTCGTAGCCTCCGTCCGCAGCCGTGCCCGTGTCGCTTCGCCGGCCGCCATCTCGTTGAGTGGCGGAATGGACTCGGGAAGTATTGCATCCATTGCCGCATGGTTGGCCGAGGAGGGCCATGATATACCGGCGCTCAGGGCCTATAGCTGGGCGTTCACGGAACACCCTGAGTGCGATGAGCGTGAAAACATCTACCGCATTGCCGAGCGATTCAGCATCCCCGTCACTGAGATACCTGCCGAGCAGACCTATCCGTTGACGGATATGGCGGCTTATGCGCCTGACGAAGATAGCCCCTTCACCCTGATTTATCAGGGATTCGTCGACAGGATGCTGAGTGATGCGGGCGAGGACGGTTGCCATAGCGCCTGGTTTGGCTTCCGTGGAGACGTCGTGGTCGGCGGGCTGATTCCCGATGTTGCCGGGCTGGTGAGAGAGCGGCGGTGGCGTGAGGCACGACGGGAGCTGGCCGGCCTCGGACGCGGTCATGGCCTAAGCCGACAAAAGGCGCTATGGCGATATGGGGTAAAGCCCTTGCTATGCGATGGCCTGTACGCCGTGGGCAGGGCCTCACACCGGCCTCCGCTTGGCGATGACTTTCTCTCGGCATTCATTCCGTGCGATCGCCTGCCTGCGTTTGTAACTCCGTCTTTCATTGCCAACGCAGGCCTTCCTGAGCAGGACCCCATTGTAAGGGATGCATCCGACTGGCCCCATGCGGCTCACCGTGAGCGCTACCGGCAGCTTTTTTCTCCCCTGGTAATGAGCGTGATGCGACTGAGCGAGCAGCGCTGCGCTCGCTTCGGAATGGCCATGGTGGACCCCTGGAGCGATCGGCGCCTGGCGGCATTCGTGCTGGCATGTCCCGCCCATGAGGTAGATCGATTTCGTGAAACCAAGCGTCTGGCGCGCCGTGCCATGCAGGGAATCATGCCCGACGAGGCGATCCAGGCCAGCCGCAAGGTGCTGCCCTCTCCACTTTACGAACATGCCCTGCGCCATTCGGCTCACCAGACAGTGCTCGACCTCATGACTCACAGTCGCTGTGCGGAGCTGGGTCTCCTGGAAGAGGCGAGTTTTCGTGAGTCATTCACTCGACATTGCCATGGCGACCTTCAGCAAGCGGATTTCTGGCCGGCGATATCGCTGGAGCTCTGGCTGCGGCGCTGGTGGCCGTGACGAAACAGCCACTGTAACTGTGCTCGGAAACCTTGCTTCTGGCAGGCTCTCATATCGAGGTATTAGATTTTTCAACCTATGATGTAAAGATCTGTGATGTTAAGTTGTCTTTCAGTACAACTTGTACTTTAAATTTTGTGTCCGACCACTCCCTGTACATGTGAACGTACCTTGCATTGTACCCTCATCACAGAAAAAATTGGATGATGACACTATGAAAGTGGATAACAATCAAGATGTTACGAGCACCGATAAACGACCGTATCAGCCGGCCGAGCTGCGCGTATGGGGTGAAGTGTCCAGCATGACCCGCGCGGGTGGGTCCGGCGGCTCAGGGGATGTTGCCTACAATCCGGCGGGAAAGTCCGTCGGGCGCGAGGACGGTAGTGCGACACTCGGATTTGATAAGCCCGGTCGCCGCGATCGATAGCTCGGCATTCTTCCCGGGTTCCCTGTATTGGGCGTGGCATCAGTCCACGCCCTTTATGTTTTGGGGGAGGGGAATGGAGGCGTCGTGCGCCAGGTGCTCCACTCTTCTCTGATTGTGTTGGAGGTTTCGATGCCACGCTTTCGATTGTTCGGGTACGAGACCCTTGCTGATCTCGAGCTGGTCACGCCGATGGCGACATCAACCTCGGAGACAGAACCAGAGCTTATCTTTACCTGTCGGCAAGCCAAGCCCCAGCCCTTTGCCGGCAGGACCCTGTACCTTAGCCCCAGCCTCAACGCGTCCGGTGATCCCGCTGTTCAACTTTTCGAGATCGACGATTCGACGTGGTTGATGCG
>SKVX01000233.1 GCA_007129225.1 Halomonas sp. | reverse complement strand
GTCAGGAAAGCACAGGAGGCACTGACGGCCACCACCATGAGGAAGGGGTCGATAGAGGCATCGAAGCCGCGCGCCAGGCTTGCGGCGATGGGGGCCATCAGCACCGCCGCTGCCGCATTGTTGATCACATCCGACAGCATCATGGTGATCACGAAGAGCCCTATCAGGGTGACCACTGCGGGCCACTGCCCCCCCCATACCAGCAGGTTCTCGGCTATCAGTGCCGCCCCCCCGCTGGTCTCCAACGCCTGTCCCACCGGAATCATGGCCCCCAGCAGCACGATCACCGGGCCATCGATCGCCTGGTAGCCTTCACGCAGGGGCAGTACACCCACGAGCAATGAACCCAGCGCGGCCACGGCAAGTGCCACTGCGGCAGGCAGCACGTCGAACAGCATGGCGGCTATGGCTGCCGCAAATATCAGGACCGATACCACCAGCATGCGCGGCTGGCCAATGGTCAGGTTACGATTGGCAAGGGGGAGGCAGCCCAGCGTGGCGAGACTCTCGGTAAGATTGCTCTCCCCGCCCTGCAGCAACAGCACGTCTCCGGCGCGAAAACGAATATCCCGCAGCCGCTGCTTGAGCCGGCTGCCGTCGCGCGCTACCGCGACAAGGTGCAGGCCAAACTGGTTATGCAGCCGCAGCTGGGTGACGGTGCGGTTGACCATCATCGAGTCGTTGCGTACCACGGCCTCCACCAACTCAAGCCCCTTGGTATCGACACCCGGTTTCTTGTTCTTATCCTTTTTCTTTTCCTTGGCCTTCTCCTGCTCCCCGCCCTCACTCCTCACTGCCTGAGCAGGGTTGCTGTCCGAAGCACTCTCTCCGCTGTTCCTGTCCTGGGCTGACGACGCTTCGTCCTCGTCTTTGTCTTCGCTACTCTCGTCGCCTCTCCCGTCGCGGCCCGCTTCGCTATCAGCGCGACCTTCCTCGCCTTCCGCTTCCTCTTCCTTCGGATCGATGCCCAGCCGCAATCCCGCCTTGTCCTCGAGCAGCTTCATCTCCTCTGGGCCGGCTTCCACCAGCAGGATATCGCCCTCGCGCAGGGCTCCCAGGAAGGCATGGCCGGCTCGGCGCTTCTCATCGCGCACCACTGCCAACACCGGGATGGTCTCCTCCAGCTCATGCTGCAGCTCACGGAGGCTCCATCCCGCCGCCTTGGAATCCTCCCCCACCTTCACTTCGACCAGATAGTTGGCAGTGTCGAACATCTCCTCCGTGGAGGCCTTGCCGGCACGCTGTGGCACCAGTCGCCAACCAACGAGCACGATGAAGAGCAGCCCCGCCACTGCGACGACAGCCCCGACCGGAAAGAAGGAGAACATACCGAAGTTGTCCCCGGTGATGGAGCCGCGATAACTGGAAATGATGATATTGGGTGGCGTGCCGATCAGGGTGGTGAGCCCACCCAGCAGTGAGCCAAAAGCCAGCGGCATCAGCAGGAACGAGGGCGAGGTATCGTGCTCACGGGCCAGACGCATGGCCACGGGAAGCAGCAGCGCCAGGGCGCCGACATTGTTCATGAAACCCGAAAGCACCACCACGGTACCGGTCAAGGCAGTCAACTGCAGGAAGAGCCGATCGCCGACCTTGAGTACCTGCTCGGCGATCACGTCCACCACGCCGGAACGCTCGAAGCCACGGCTCAGCACCAGGACCGCCGCCACGGTGATCACCGCAGGATGGCCAAAGCCCAGAAATGCCTGCTCACCCGGCACGAGTCCGAGAATGACCGAGCCCAGCAGGGCGGTCAGCGCCACCAGGTCGTAGCGAAAGCGCCCCCATACGAAGGCGACAAGGGTCAGGCCGAGAACGATGAAGACCAGCGTGTGGTCGGCCATAGCCGGTCACCTCCCTGTGGTTGCAATGCGTTCCAGCACACCAGCAGCGCGGAAAAAAATCCAGCCTTTTCCGCAGACTCCCGCTCTACACCGAGGTACAAAAAACCCGGCCTGAGCCGGGTTCCCTGCCTGAAGGCAGTTATTTGACCTGGAGGCGGCTATTTGGCCATCTTCTCCAGCATGGCATTCACCGCATCCAGGTGTTCCGGTTCGTTGTGGCACATACCCTGGAAGACGGCACAGACATCGAGGAAGTCCTTGAGCTCCATGCGACTGCCCATCTTCATCAGACGCTTGGTCAAGCGAGTCGCCTTGGGGGGCTGGGCGGCCATTCGGGTGGCAAGCTCTCCGACACGCGCCATCAGGGCCTCGGGTTCCGTGACCTCGAGCACGATGCCGTACTCCTTCGCCTCTTCGGCATCGATGATACGGCCCGACAGCGTCAGTTCGAAGGCGCGCTGATAGCCGATCAGTCGCTGCATGAACCAGGCACCGCCGTCTCCGGGAATGATACCGAGATTGAGGAAGGTCTCGCCGAACTTCGCCTTTTTCGAGGCGATGCGAATGTCCGCCATGTTGGCCAGGTCGAAGCCGGCACCGATGGCCGGGCCGTTGACCGCGGCGATGATCGGCACCTCCACCGCCTGAAGAGCTAGCGGGATACGCTGGATGCCACGCCGGTAGCGAGCGGCGACCTCGGCGACGTCGCCGGCGAAGTCGCCGCCACGACTGGCCATGTCCTTGACGTTGCCACCGGCCGAGAAGGCGCTCCCCTCGCCGGTGATCACCAGTACCGAGACATCGTCACACTGGTTGACCCACTCGGCGGTGGCGACGATGTCATCCACCAGGGCGGTGCCGGTCAGGGCATTGCGAACGTCGTGGCGGTCCAGGGTCAGGGTCGCCACCCGCCCCTCGAGAGAGAGGCGGGCATCGGTGGTGGTTGGCAGCGTCTGGCTCATGCGTCGGTTTCCTCGTCTGCAGTGGTCGTGGAACGGTCACGCTCGACGATAACCCGGGCGTCAACCACGGCATAGCCATCGGCATGGGCGATCACGGGATTGAGGTCAAGTTCAGAAAGCTGCGGATAGGCATCGACGATCCGCGATACCGTCAGCAGCAGGTCGACCAGTGCCTCCTTGTCCACGGCGGACTCGCCACGCACCCCGGAAAGGATCTTCTTCGCCTTGATCTGTTCGACCATGCTGCTGGCATCATGGCGCGTCAGCGGTATCGAGCGGAAGG
>SKVX01000334.1 GCA_007129225.1 Halomonas sp. | reverse complement strand
GCTATGTCGAGACCTATTTCGGGGACTCGCCCGGCGTGCAGGCGATTGGCCTGTGGGATGATGCGACCTGGGCATGGCGGCACTCACGCAGCGACCAGGCGGCCGAGTGGCTGTCGGAGCGGTCGGACGAGCCCGAGGTCGTGTCGTGGCTGCAGTTGAGTTTCCCCCAGCCCCGGCTGATGTTGGTCGACTCGCTGCAAAGCCGTATGGCCTTGGTGGTCACCCTGCTGCCCTCGACGGGCCACCGGCTGGTGAGCAGCCTGGATATTGCCGTGCTGCTGGAAGAGGAGCTTCGCGTCCAGCTGGGTACCTACAGGGTTCGAGTATCCCGTGCAGGCGCGCCGCTGATCGAAATGCAAGCGCCTGGCCGGACCCCGAGCGACCTGGAGTATCCCATGGTTGCCAGGCGTCATATCGGTCTGCCGGGAGGATTGCAGCTGACGCTGGACGTCTTTCCCGATGCCGTCGGCGACATGCTCAAGGCCGGATTGATACCCGGTGGGGTGGCGCTGTCAGGGCTTCTGTTGAGCTATCTCATGGCATTCAGCCTGGGACTCGCCCATCAGCGACAGACGGACAGGCGCTCGCTGTGGGAGAGCGAGCAGCGCTATCGCTCACTCTTTGCCTATAACCCCGATGCGGTTTTCTCTATCGATCCTCAGGGCAAGTTCGTTACTGCCAACCCGACCTGCGCCCTTATTACCGGCCTGCCTATCGAACAGATCGTCGGCACCCACTTCTCGCAGCTGGTCCTGATGGGGGAGGTCGATCGTGTCCAGGCGCATATCGTCAATACCCTGCGTGGAGAAACCCAGCGATTCGAGGTCGCTATCGTCAGCCAGGTCAGCAACCCGTGCCTGCTCTACGTGACCTGTCTTCCCATCCTGGTGGACGGCGTCAACCAGGGGATCTTCGGCATCGCCAAGGATGTGACGGAGCAGCACAGGACAGAGACTCGCCTGCGCGTGCTCGAGCGTAGCGTGGAAGCCAGCATCAACGGCATCGTGATTGCCGATGCCACCCAGGCCGACTGCCCCATCACCTACGCCAACAGCGCCTTTCAGGCGCTGACAGGCTACCGGGAGGAGGAGCTGATTGGTCGTAACTGCCGCTTACTGCAGGGCGAGGAGACGGACCCCGAAACCGTGGCACTGCTGCGCTCCCGGCTGGCCGAGCAGCGCGACTGCCATGTGACGCTGCGCAACTATCGCAAGGATGGCAGTGCCTTCTGGAATGCCCTCTACGTGTCGCCGGTGCCCAATGCCGATGGCCGCGTGACACACTTCGTCGGTGTGCTGAACGATGTCTCCGAACGCCAGGCCTATGAAGATCGCCTGACCCACAGCGCCAGCCACGATGCTCTGACCGGCCTGGCCAACCGGGGGCTGCTGGAAGACCGTCTGATCCACCATTTCGCCCTGTCGCAGCGCCAAGGCTGCACCATGGCCGTGCTCTTCGTGGATCTGGACGACTTCAAGCCGATCAATGACAGCCTGGGCCATGCCATTGGTGACAGGGTGCTGGTCGAGGTGGCCAGTCGACTCGGCAGCGTCATGCGCCCCGGCGATACCCTTGGGCGGCTGGGAGGGGACGAGTTCGTGGCGCTGCTGCCCGATACGTCCCATGACGTTCAGGCGGAAATGGCGAAGCGGCTACTCAAGCTCGTGGCAAGACCCTATCGCATCGACCACCACGAACTGCACCTGTCGGCCAGTATCGGTATTGCCGTCAGCAGTGACGAGATCGACCAGCCCATGGAGCTGATCCAGCAGGCCGATATGGCGATGTACCGGGCCAAGAAGCAGGGACGCAACGCCTATCAGTGGTTCACCCGTGACATCACCAGGCGCGTCAACGAGCGGTTGGTGATGCGCAACGAGCTCCAGGATGCCATCGACGGGCAGCGGCTCGAGCTCTATTACCAGCCACTGTATGACTCGGCACACCAAGTCGCCTCAGTGGAGGCCCTGCTGCGCTGGCCGCATCCTACGCGGGGCTTCGTACCACCGAGTGAATTCATCCCCCTGGCGGAGGAGACCGGCCAGATCATGCCGATCAGCCGCTGGGTGCTCGAGCGGGCCTGTCTCGACATGCGCCTGCTGGATACACAAGGGCTTGAAGGGCTCAAGGTGGCGGTCAATCTCTCCCCCGTGCAGTTTCATCGTGCAGGGTTCCTCGAGACATTGAGGGAGACACTGGCACGCCTCTCCTTCCCGGCCAACCGACTGGAGCTGGAGCTGACCGAAGGCGTGCTCTTCAATGACGCGGAGGAGGCGGTCGAGATTCTCCACGCCCTGCGAAGGATGGGGGTCGACGTCTCCATCGACGACTTCGGCACCGGCTTCTCCAGCCTCAACTACCTCAAGCACCTGCCTATCAGCAAGGTGAAGATCGACCGCAGCTTCGTCAGCGAAGTGACACACAGCGCTGATGATGCCTCGATCGTGCAAGCCATCATTTCCATGGCCCACCACCTGGGCCTGGTGGTCGTGGCGGAAGGTATCGAAACCGATGAGCAGCACAGCCTGTTGAAGGGATATGGCTGTGAAATCTTCCAGGGCTTCTTGCTCGCCCGCCCCATGCCGCTGGCGCAGCTCGAGGTCCTGCTGGGAGCCGGCCGGCAGGCGAAACAGGTGGTCCCTTATCGCGGCTGAGTCAGGCTTTCCCGCATTGACCTGATAGTCCGGGTCGGTAGAATCAAGGCCACGCTTTTCGTCACCGGGACGACCCGGTGTACGACCTGTTCATGCCGGGGACGACCCCATTGCACCATGGAAGCCAAGTTCATGGCGTGGATTTTTCTCGTCGTTGCCGGTCTTCTCGAAGTCGCCTGGGCGCTTGGCCTCAAGGCCTCCGAGGGTTTCTCCCGGCCCTTGCCCAGCGTGTTGACCGTGATGGCCATGGTCGCCAGCTTCTACCTGCTCGCTCAGGCAATGAAAGTGCTGCCGGTGGGCACCGCCTATGCCATCTGGGTGGGCATTGGCGCCTTGGGTACCGTGCTGCTGGGCATACTCCTCTATGGCGACAGCGCGTCGCCCCTGCGCCTGCTGAGCCTGGTTCTGATCCTGGCGGGGCTGGTAGGGCTGAAG
>SKVX01000353.1 GCA_007129225.1 Halomonas sp. | reverse complement strand
CTGTGGGTGAGCCCCTGGTGGACCAGTTGCCGCCCGAGGCTCGCACCTCACGGCGGCGCCTGCGCGCCTGCCACGAGTGCGACTGGCTGGTGGCACTGCCGCCCCTGCGCGGCGGTCAGAAGGCCGACTGCCCACGCTGTGGACACACGCTGGCCACGCGACACCATCGGCCGGCCCAGCGCAGCATGGCCCTGGCCGTATCGGCGCTCATTGCGCTGATGCTGGCGGCCTCGTTTCCGTTCGTCAGCTTCAGCGTGGGCGGCATCGGCAACAATATCGAACTCTCCCAGACCGCCACGACACTGATCGGCTTCCACCAGCCCCTGGTGGCGATCGCCGTGATCCTGACCATCCTGGTCCTGCCCGCCGTCTACCTGCTGGGGGTGATCTGGCTGCAGTTCGGGCTGCTGCGTGGCGAACCGCTGGCGGCCAGTCGGAGTATCGCCCGGTCGCTCTCCCACCTGCACCCCTGGATGATGGCGGACGTCTTCATCATCGGCGCCCTGGTCAGCCTGATCAAGATCGCCGGCATGGCCCAGATCGAACTCGGGGTCTCCTTCTGGGCTTTCTGTGCGTTCGCCATTCTGCTGCTGTCCACCACTCAGTCCCTCGACTCGGACTGGATGTGGTTCTCTCTCAGCGGTGAGCCCCTGGCCCCGGAGGGAGCCCGGTCGGGCCAGACAGCATCCTCCCAGGGCTTGACCGGCTGCCCCACCTGCGGCCTGGTCAACCGACTCTCACCGCAGGGGAAAACCCACTGCCGACGCTGCGATGAGCGACTGCACGCCCGCATGCCGCATAGCCTGCAGCGAACCTGGGCCCTGCTGGCGGCCGCCACGGTGATGTACCTGCCGGCCAATCTCTATCCGATCATGACCACCACCAGCCTGGGACACTCCACGCCATCCACCATCATCGGTGGTGTCGTGGAGTTGATCCAGATGGGCTCCTGGCCGATCGCAGCCGTGATCTTCACCGCCAGCGTGATCGTACCGGTGGGCAAGCTGGTGGCACTGATATGGCTCTGCCTGGTGGTCAAGCGCAGCGACGAGCTCAACGCCGGCACTCGAACACGGCTCTATCGCCTCACCGAATTCATCGGTCGCTGGTCCATGGTCGACGTCTTCGTGGTGGCCATTCTGGTCGCCCTGATTCGCGCCGGGTCGCTGATGTCCATCACTCCGGGCCCCGCCGCCCTGGCCTTCGGCAGCGTTGTTGTATTGACCATGCTGGCCGCCATGACCTTCGACCCACGCCTGATCTGGGACACGCCGCCGTCGCGTGAGACCCGCGACCCGCAAGGAATCTCCCAATGAGCGAGACACCCCGCGAACACGATACCCGGGACATGCAGCGGGCCAAGCTCTCGCCGCAGGCACGACTGTCACCGATCTGGATCGTGCCCATCGTTGCCATCGTGATCGGCCTGTGGCTGGTGTACGACAACTACCGCAGTCGCGGACCGCTGATCACGCTGACCATGTCCACCGCCGAAGGCATCGAGGCCGGCAGCACACTGATCAAGACCCGCAACGTCGAGGTGGGGCGCGTGGAACGGGTACAGCTTTCCGACGACCTGACCCATACCGTGATCTCCGCGCGCATGGCACCGGACTCGGAGGCGATGCTGACCGAGGGCAGCCGCTTCTGGGTCGTGAAACCGCGTATCGGCCGGGAAGGCATCAGCGGCCTGGGCACCGTGCTTTCCGGCGCTTTCATCCAGCTGCAGCCCGGCAGGGGAGAGCCAGGCGTCAGGCAGTTCGAGGTGAGTGACCAGCCCCCAGTGGCCCCGGCGGATGCCGCCGGCGTCCGCGTGAACCTGATCAGCCAACTGGGCAATTCGCTACGCCCCGGCGACCCTGTCACCTTCCAGGGCTATACCGTAGGTCGCGTGGAGGAAGTCCTCTTCGATGCGGATGCCCGTCGCATGGACCAGCGCATCTTCATCGAGAGCCCCTATGACCGGCTGGTCACCGACACGACCCGATTCTGGTCAGCCAGCGGCATCGACCTGCGACTGGACGCCGACGGCATACGGGTCAACGTCGAGTCCCTGGAAGCGCTGCTGGGCGGCGGGGTGACCTTCGGCGTCCCGGAGGACCTGCCCCGCGGCAACCCGGTGGCGGACGATACCACCTTCAACCTCTACCCCGACGAGGACACCGCTCGCCAGGGCACCTTCAACCGCTATCTGGAGTATGTGCTGCTGGTGGAGGACACCGTTCGCGGCCTGTCCCGAGGCGCGCCGGTGGAGTTTCGCGGGGTGCGTATCGGCACGGTGGCGGCGGTGCCGTGGCAGTTTACCGCCTCACAGCCGGAAAACCGTGACAGCTTCTCGATCCCGGTGCTCATCCGCATCGAGCCTCAGCGGCTGGGGGTCGAGAACCAGGCGGTGGATCTCGAGGAGTGGGAGCAGCGCTTCCGGCGACTCTTCGATACCGGGCTGCGCGCCTCGCTCAAGTCGGGCAACCTGCTCACCGGCGCCATGTTCGTGGATATCAATTTCCATAGGGAAGAGGCCGACAGCTATGTGGCGGAAACCTTCAGCGGCCGCGACGTGTTCCCGATCACCTCGGCCGGTTTCGCCCAGATCGAATCCCAGGTGACCAGTCTGCTCACCAAGCTCAACGACCTGGAGATCGAGCCGCTGCTGGCCGGCCTCGACCGCAACCTGGCCACATCGGAAGCCATGCTCAACGAAGTGCGCGATCTGAGCACCTCGCTGCAAGCCCTGCTCGACGATCCCGGCACCCGCAGCTTGCCGAGCAATCTCAACGCAACCCTCGTGGCCCTGCAGGAGACGCTGGAGGGCATGTCGCCAGACTCCAGTGCCTATCGCGAACTGAGCGGCGCCGCCGAGCGCCTAGAACGAATGATGCGCGACCTCCAGCCGGTGACCCGCACGCTCAACGAAAATCCGCGGGCGCTGCTGTTCGACAGCCTGGATACCGACGATCCTCAACCCCGCGCACCGAGACGCAACTGAACCGAACAGGAAGCCTGGAATGTATTTCGTGACATCGAGAATTGCGCAACGGAGCCGTGCATGAGGATATTGCCTGCCCTTCTCACCCTGACGCTGCTGCTCGG
>SKVX01000371.1 GCA_007129225.1 Halomonas sp. | reverse complement strand
CGACGCCCTTCCGCCGCCGAGTATTCGAAATGGCCGACGACACGCACGCGCTCACCAAGATGTGGCGCAATCTCCTCATGGGGGAAGATTTCCACCCGGTTGAGATCCTGATCCTCGATCCAGTAGTGCAAGGGCTCGTCAAAATGACGCACGACACCCTCGGTGGCAACCGTGCCACCATCATGAGCAGCCGGGTTTGCCGCCAGCACGGAGAGTGTCACCTCCGTCTTGCCATCGTCGCCCCCACAGGCCACCAGCAACAGCAGGCAGGCACCGGCAACCAGGCCGGCACGCCATTTCGCCACGGTTGGTTTTCGCAGACAATACATGTCGTTCTCTCTCGCTCTCCCTCGGCTGCCGGCTATATCAGCGGGGCAGCACAAGCGTCAGGCCCGGCCAGACCAGGTCCGGATTGCGCAGCACATGGGCATTGGCTTCATGAATCGCCTCCCAGCGATTGCTGTTTCCATAATAGCGCCCCGCGATGCCGGCCAGGCTCTCTCCCCGGCGCACCTCGTACAGCGTATCACCGCGACCACGCGCGACCAGGGCCTGGTCTCGCGCCAGCTCCGCGATGAGCTGGTCGATGTTCTCTTCCAACGCCGCGTCGCTGCCACCGGCTCGCAGCAGTTCGCTGCGCGCCGCGCGGATGGCCTCGGCCGTGAGACGTGCCGAATTGACGGCGGAATCGAGATCGAGATTGCCGCCCTCCTCCTCCGGCAGGCGCGCGCGCAATGCCGTCAGCTCACGTTGGGCCTGGCGCAGTTGGGCCTCGCGCTCTTCCAACTGAGCCGACAACTCCTCGACCTGGGCGTTGGCCGCCTCGCCTTCCACCGTCGCGTCGTCCGTGGTTTGGGCGTCGCCGCCCTCTTCAACGGCCATATCGGGCGTCGCGTCGACCACTTCATCGTCCTGTTGAGCGATGGCCACGCCGGATAGGGAGAAAACCAGCAAGCCGGCCGCCAGCAAGCTGCTGATCGCCACCTGTCGTCTCGGTCCAGTGGTTGTAAACAAAGCGTCAATCATGGCACTACCTCTCTGCAACGGTTCTGTTTGCAATGGCTTGTTCTGGATCGTCAAACGCCATTCTGCAAAGGGCGGGATCCCGCCGGCCCAGGCGTGAAGGCGTTGCTCATGGCACCAGTATGGACAGCCATGGCAGAAGTTGCCCACCGCGGCTTCAACGTAAATCAGGCCAGGCTGTTTCAGGAGAGCTGCATTTGTCACTGCTCCCATCGACCGGAGGAAGTTTTTACATTTCTTTACGCAAATATCTTGCTATTAACCGGCATTTGAACAAATATATTTGCAGGCATGCCGCATGCCTGCGCCGTACAACAACGACAAGAGGAAAAGAATCATGAAACAGCTGCTTACCTGGTCCGCCCTAGGCTTGTCACTGGCCGTCGCTTCCGCCGCCACAGCAGACAAGTTGATCGTTGCCACCGATACCGCCTTCGTACCCTTCGAGTTCATGCAGGATGGGGAATACGTCGGCTTCGACATCGACATGTGGGCCGCCATCGCCGAGGACAACGGCTGGGACTATGAACTGCGTCCCATGGACTTCTCGGGGATCATCCCTGCCCTGCAGACCAACCAGGTCGATGTCGCCCTGGCCGGGATTACCATCCGAGAGGACCGCGCCGAAGTCATCGATTTTTCCGACGGCTACTACGACAGCGGTTTCACCCTGATGGTCCCGATCGACAGTGAGATCGAAAGCACCGAGGACCTGGCCGGCAAGCGGATCGCCCTGCGCATGGGTACCTCCGCCGCCGACTATGCCCAGGAGCACTTCACTGAGACCGAGCTGCGCCTGCTGCCCAATATCGACAACGCCTACCTGGAGCTCCGCTCGGGCCGCGTCGACGCCGCCATGCACGATACACCCAACGTGCTCTATTACATCGCGACCGCCGGCGATGGCGAGGTCAAGGCGGTTGGCGAACAGATGATGGCTCATGAGTATGGCATCGGCTTCCCCAAGGGCAGCGAGCTGGTCGAGGACGTGAACGCATCGCTTGCCACCATGCGTGAAGATGGCCGCTACGACGAAATCTTTGAAAAGTGGTTCGGTTCCCGTCCGGGTGAGTGAAGCCGTTCGTCACACGCCCTCAACGACGCCCCTGACGAGATCCGAGGTATACGATGAACACAGACTGGTCCGTCATCGCCACCTTCATGCCTCAGTTGCTGAACGGTGCCAAGATGACGCTCTTCATCACCCTGGTCGGGCTGTCCGGTGGCATGGTGGTCGGCGCAATCGCCGGCCTCATGCGAACCTACGGCAACTGGCTGCTCAACTACACGGCGATGGCCTATATCGAGGTGATTCGCGGAACTCCCATCGTGGTCCAGGTGATGTTCCTCTATTTCGCCCTGCCGGTGCTGGCCAGTATTCGCATCGACCCCCTGACGGCGGCAATGATCGCCATCATCATCAATGCCGGTGCCTATATTGCCGAGATCGTCCGCGGCTCGCTCCAATCGATCAGCCGCGGGCTTGCCGAGGCCGGACTGGCGCTGGGCCTGCCGCGCTGGAAGGTGCTGGTGCATATCGTCGGTCCGCTGGCGTTTCGCCGGCTGATTCCCCCGCTGGGCAACCAGTTCATCATCAGTCTCAAGGACACGTCGCTGTTCATCGTCATCGGTGTCAGTGAGCTGACCCGAACCGGCCAGGAAATCATGGCAGCCAATTTCCGTGCCGTGGAGATATGGAGTGCCATCGCCGTGATGTACCTGATCATGACGGGTTCCCTTACCCTGATCCTGCGCTTCATCGAGAGAAGGATGAAGATCCTATGAGCATCATCGAATTCAAGAACGTCTCCAAGCATTTCGGTGCGCTCAAGGTGCTCGACGAGGTCGACCTCAATATCGACCAAGGGGAAGTGGTCGTATTGATCGGACCCTCGGGGTCGGGTAAATCGACCCTGTTGCGCTGCATCAACGGCTTGGAAATGATCACCGCCGGCGACCTGCTGGTCGATGAGATCAGCGTACTGGCGGGCTATGCAAAGCTGCGCGAAATTCGCCAGGAAGCCGGCATGGTGTTCCAGCAGTTCAACCTCTTTCCTCAGCTGACAGCGCTG
>SKVX01000441.1 GCA_007129225.1 Halomonas sp. | reverse complement strand
GGCATCAGCGAGACCCCGAAGACGGCGGCAATCATCAACGGGCCTAGCAGGCTCAGCCACTGGGGCATCGCTTCCAGGCTGTCGTCGTTGGCTTGCCGCTCCAGGCGGCGCTGCATCCACACCAGAGGCAGTAATCGCATCAGCAGGGTGCCCAGCGCCGAGGCGAGGACGGCGACCCAGAGGGCGCTACTCATGGCGTTCTCCTTTCCCTGTGGTAACGAACTTCACGCTATAGAAGCACAGCGCGCCGCAGACGGCGGCGAGCGGAATCGCCACGTTGGTGAGTCCACTCATCGTCAGCAGCAGGGCGGTGCCGATGGTGATGGCCAGGGCCAGGCTCCAGCGCCGCGAGGTGAAGCGGGGCGCTATCAGCACCAGGAAGAGAGCGGGCAGGGCGAAAGGCAGGATCTCGCCCATCAGGGCCCAGCGGGCGACCAGTTCGCCGCCGGCCACCGCGCCCAGTGCCGTGCCACCGATCCAGCTCAACCAGGCCAGCAGGGCGGCGCCGGTGAACCAGCCAAGGCGCTGAGAGGCCGGCAGCTGGGGCAGGCGGGCGTGGGCCACGGCGAAGACCTGGTCGGTAAGGCCGTGCATCAGCCAAGGCCACCATCGGCTGGACGTCAGCCAGGGGGCCAGGTTGGGGGCGTAGACCACGTGGCGCACGTTGATCAGCAGGGTCATGGCCACCACCAGCCACAGCGGCGCTCCGGCGGCGACCATGCCGACGAACAGGAACTGGGAGGCGCCGGCATAGATCAGCGTCGAGATGAGCACGGCTTCCCAGGCACTGAAGCCGGCCTGGGTGGCGATCAGCCCGAAGGAGATGGCCACCGGCACATAGCCGCCGAGCAATGGAATGGCCTCGCGCATGCCCGTCAGCCAGGAGCGGGACGGCGAGGACGTGGCTTGCAGGCTCATGAGGGGGACTCCTCCTGATAGACGACGCTGAGCAGCAGCGTGGCCCAGGTGTCCTCGGTCCGGTAGAGGTGGGGACGGTCGGCAGCGAAGGTCAAGGTGTCGCCGGCCGAGAGGGTCCGGGTGTCGCCTTCCGGGCCGGCTTCCAGGGTGCCGCTGATCAATATGAGCGACTCCCGGGCGCCGGGGGTGTGGGGTTCGGCAAGACGCAAGGTATGTGGCGCACAGCGCATCCAGTAGGCATCGACCTGGGGGCGGTCCTTGCCCTGGTCGAGCAGGCGTACCTCCACGCCATCCTCGCCCAGGGGCACGGCGATGGGCGCCACGAGGGTGCCGAAGGGCACCTTCAGCTGTACCGCCAGGCGCCAGATGGTATCCAGGGTGGGGTTGCCATTGCCCTGCTCCAGGCGCGACAGGTTCGACTTGGCGATGCCGGCGGCGGCGGCCAGCTGCGACAGCGACCAGCCTTGCGCCTGGCGCAGGGTCTGCAGGTGCTGGCCAAGGGTGCCGAGTGAAAGCTTGTCCAATGCAGGTGACCTCGAGCTGTTCCTTTTAACGAACGTTCTATTAAAGGAACAGCTTTGTCAACCCGTGCCACTCAGCCTGCGCGTCGTGCTGGCGGTCGCCTCAAACGAACTCCGAGTCATCGGTCCTGACCGTCACGCCCCCTTCCTCGCCCGGCACCATGACCATGAACTCGCCGTTGCCGAGGTAGGTCACGTCATGGCCGTCGTGAGTGCGGAAGGAGGGGGCGCCATGCGTGGCGCCCGTATGCTGCATTGCGCTCAGCTCACGGGTACTGACGAACATGTCGATCATGTACTCGCGGCCCTGGTCGTCGAAGGCCATCACGGTTCTTTCATGCTGGGTCACGGCGTTGCCTCCCGGAGATGTCTTTCCCTAACCCATAGCAACACAGCGGCGGCTTGGCGAGCCGCGCATCCTGACCAGTATGAGAAATGCGGATACGGCCATGAGGAAAGGGCGGGCATGGGCCCGCCAGTTCCTTCAGGCTTGCGACAGGTTGGGGTCCATGCTCATGAGCTCGTCGTCTCCACGAGCCGCTTGCAATGACACGCTCCGGCCAGTGCAGGGGGCAATATACACGTACTTGAACGTACCGAAATCGATCGGCTCCTGATCGGGGCGACGCGGGATGGCTGGACGTAAGCTCCACGGGGCAAGGGAGCTGGCTGTCGGATTGCGAAGATTTTCCATGTGGGTGACCTCAGTGACGCCATCCGCAAAATGCATGACGGTGACCGGACAATATTGCCCCAACCTGTCCAGTAGTTCGGTGCGCTGGCGAACCGACAAGTGCCTGGTTTTTTCGCATGCTTCCGGTAGTGACATAACGCCTGCCCCAGTGGGCAACGCGCATTGACCAGGATCGTTCTTGTGGCCTTTCTTCATCGTATTGCATTTCGGGCTTTTACCTCGTCAACGCCCTGGAATGATACCGCCCCGGTGCGGGAAGAGCTGTTCAGTGTCGAACGGCTCGAACAGCACGCCGGTAGCCTTGCGCTGGCTCAGCGTGTCACTGACAAGCCGCCTCGGGTGTTGCCACTGGCAAGACGGCTCGAGGATAACGCCCAGGTTCTGCTGAAGGCATACCGCGCCAGCGCCGCAGAGGTGGCCGAAGGGCGAGATATCGTTCCCGCCGCGGCCTGGCTGCTCGACAATTACCATATCATCGAAGCCCAGGTCCGTGAGATCTGCGGCGACCTGCCTCCCGGATATTACCGGCAGCTGCCGAAACTGGCCGAAGGTCCCTTTGCCGGCTATCCGCGCGTCTTGGGCCTGGCCTGGGCCTTTGTCGCCCATACCGACAGCCACCTCGACCCCGATAACCTGCAAGGCTTCATTGCCGCCTATCAACGCGTCCAGCCGTTGAGTATCGGCGAGCTATGGGCGGTAGCGATTACCCTGCGAATCGTGCTTGTCGAGAACCTGCGACGCCTTGCCGATCAGATCGTCAGCGAGCAGGCGGCGCGCAACGAGGCTGACTCGCTGGCGACTCAATGGCTCACTCCCGAGGGGCATCGCTCCAACTTGGATGAGGGTACGCCTCCGCGTAACACGCAGCCATTGGCAGCGCCTTTCGTCGCCCAACTGGCCAAGCGTTTGCGAGGGCTGGATTCCCGAGCCAACCCCATGGCGGGTTGGTTGGAGGAGCGAGTTGCTGCCCAGAATGACTCTATCGATGACATGGTTCAGCAGGCTCAGCAGCGCCAAGGCGCGGCCAACGTCACCGTGCGCAACGTCATTACCAGCATGCGCTTGGTATCGAGTATCGACTGGGCGGAACTTTTCGAAAGCGTCAGCCTGGTTGACGCACGACTGAACCAAGATAGCCTCTTCACGACGGTGGATTTCCCCACGCGCAATAGTTACCGCAGTGCCGTAGAACAACTGGCCCGGGGTTCGGGACATGAAGAGCTGGACGTCGTGGAATATGCCCTGGCCGCGGCGCGTGAAGCAACGGCGAATGCGGCAGGCCCGGTCGAGGCTGCCCGGCTGGGCGACCCCGGCTATTTCCTGATTGCGTCAGGCCGGCCTTCGCTAGAGCAAGTGCTCGGCTTTCGACCTTCGCCGCGTGAGCGCTTGCGGCAGGTCTTTCTAACGTACGGCATGAGCGGTTACGTCGGCCTGATTGCGATCGTCACTGTTGGGTTGCTGGCACTGGTGGCGGGGGCGTTGTGGTCGCTGTCAATTTCCGCAGGTGAGCCCCCCCTGGGGTGGCTGTTGTTGCTGGGCCTATTGGGGCTGTTGCCCGCCACTGAAGTGGCTACGCTGCTGGTCAACCGTCTCATCATTTTCACCGTCAGAGCGAAGCTCCTGCCGAGCCTTGACCTCTCCGATGGCGTTCCGTCCTCACTTCGTACACTGGTCGCCGTACCGACTCTGTTGACCAACGCGGCTGACCTGCAAGAACAGATCGAGCGGCTGGAAGTCCACCACCTGTCCAGCGGTGGTGGCGCTATCGTGTACGCTCTGCTGACCGATGGGGTCGATGCTCAGCAAGAAGATCTGGCCGAGGATGCCACGTTGCTGGCCGCCGCCGGCATGGCAATCGACCGGCTGAATCGCCGCTATGGCGCCAGTGACGGTGACGCGCGTTTTTATCTCTTGCATCGTAGGAGGGTGTTCAATCGCAGCGAAAACTGCTGGATGGGGTGGGAGCGCAAACGCGGCAAGCTGCATGAACTCAACCGCCTGCTCCGTGGCGCCCGCGATACCACCTTCCTGAATCCAGCCGTTCTGCCGAGCGACGTGCGTTATGTCATCACGCTGGATGCCGATACTCGCCTGCCCCGTGGGTCGGCCAGCCGGCTCATCGGCAAGATGGCGCACCCGCTGAACCGACCCAGGTTCGATGAACGCCACCAGCGTGTCATGGAGGGCTACGCCATTCTCCAGCCCCGGGTCACGCCCTCGCTACCGTTGGGTCAACAGGGTTCGCTCTATCAACGCCTTTTCTCCGCGCCCGGGGGCATCGACCCCTATGCCGCGACCATTTCCGACCTGTATCAGGATCTTCTCGGCGAGGGTTCTTTCGCCGGCAAGGGCATCTACGATATCGATGCGTTCGAAGCTTCACTCAGCGGACGGATCCCGGAGAACAGCGTACTCAGCCACGATCTATTCGAAGGGGTTTTCGCCCGGGCCGGGCTCGCCTCGGATGTGGAGGTCATCGAGGAGTTTCCCTCCCGCTACGATGTCGCCGCCAAGCGTCAGCATCGCTGGACCCGCGGAGACTGGCAATTGGTGCCATGGATTTTCGCGCGGGAGATGCCCTGGAACGGGCGCCTGAAACTGCTGGGTAACATGCGTCGCTCACTACTGACGCCGCTACTGCTGGCATGTCTCGTCGTCAGTTGGCTGTTGCCGCTGCAGGCGGCACTGGCAGGTACGCTGTTTGTCATCACGGCCATCGCCGCGCCCACGCTGTTGCCTCTCTTGATATCGTTGGTTCCGACTCGAGCGGGCGTCAACTGGCCTCACTATTTCCACCAATGGATTTTCGAGCTGAAGCTAGCATCGGCCCAGACGCTGCTGTGGGTCGCCTTACTGCCCGACCAGACCTGGAGGATGCTGGATGCCATCGTCAGGACCCTGGTACGCGTATCGATCACTCGCCGCCACCTGCTCGAGTGGACGACCGCCGCTCAGTCGATGGGACGCCCGCGACTGACATTGACGGGCTTCTATCGGAGCATGGCGCCGGGGACTACACTGGCGCTAGTGGTGTCGCTGGGCACCGTGAGCCATGCACCTGGGGCCTGGCCAGTGGTGCTGCCCTTGGCGTTGCTCTGGTTGAGCGCGCCGGCTATCGCCGCGTGGATCAGCCGGCCGCGGAGTCTCTCGCCGCAACACGCGGCATCGGTAGCCGAGGCGCGTGAACTGCGACTGATCGCGCGGCGCACCTGGCGCTTCTTCGAAACGTTCGTCACGGCTAGCGACAATTGGCTGCCGCCGGACAATTTCCAGGAAACGCCTCATCCCGTCATTGCCCGGCGTACCTCCCCGACCAACATGGGGCTTTATCTTCTTTCGGTCCTGGCCGCTCGCGATTTCGGTTGGCTGGGTGCCTTGGCTGGCGCCGAGCGTCTCGAGGCCACGCTGGGCGTCATGCAGAACTTGCCGCGCTATCGAGGGCATTTCTTCAATTGGTATGGCACCGAGGATCTTCGTCCGTTGGACCCGAAGTACGTTTCTTCGGTCGACAGCGGCAATCTTGCGGGCCACCTGCTGGTCGTCGCCAACGCCTGCGAAATGTGGTTGGAAACCGATCTGTCATTCGATCCTCGTCCAGGGATCGCGGATAACGTGCACCTGGTGCACGTGGCCCTCGAAGCGTCGCCCATGGCGCATGGCGCGGACGTCACATCGCTCAAGGCTGGCCTGAATGATATGGCGACGCATTTGCAGGGAGATCCCGATCACGAGGTGTGGTTACCGGGGCTGAAACGACTCAGTGACCGCACTGCGGGCATGGCTCAAGGGGCCCTGAAGAACGTCGAAGGTCCCTGGAGCGAAGAGGTGCTGTTCTGGGTGGGCGCCTTGCACAGGTTGGTTGACGAGCTTTGCCGCGACCGCAAGCAGCTCGCCAAGAGCGATCCCCGAGACCAGCTCCGGGCCCGGTTCAGACAGATCGCCGACACCGCGCGACGCATGGCACTGGAGATGGATTTCAGTTTCTTGCTTGTTTCCGAGCGTCAGTTGCTGTCGATCGGTTATTCCATGGACGACAATACCCTCGACAGCAGTTGCTACGACCTGCTTGCCTCAGAAGCGCGGCTGGCCAGCCTGCTGGCGATTGCCAAGGGTGATGTCCCCACGCGCCACTGGTTCCGTCTCGGCCGTGCGGCGACACCGCTGGATCACGGCTCGGCGCTGATCTCCTGGTCGGGCTCGATGTTCGAATATCTGATGCCGTCGCTGGTGATGCGTGCCCCTGAGGGGAGCCTCCTTGAGCGAAGCAATCGTCTGGTGGTCAAGCGCCAGGTGGACTATGCCACTGCGCTGGGTGTCCCCTGGGGGCTCTCCGAGTCCGCCTACAACGCACGGGATATGGAATTCACCTACCAGTATTCCAATTTCGGCGTGCCCGGCCTGGGGTTGAAGCGAGGCCTCTCTGCCGACCTGGTCGTGGCCCCTTATGCGACCGGCCTGGCGACGATGGTCGATCCATCCGTCGCGTGTCGCAACTTCACTCGGCTCGCTGACATGGGAGCCCTGGGCCGTCATGGTTTCTACGAGGCGCTCGACTTCACTCGTTCGCGAGTCCCAGAGGGTAAAGAGGTCGCTCTCGTGCGTAGCTTCATGGCGCACCATCAAGGCATGACCATCGTGGCGATCGCCAATACCCTGCATGACGGCCGGATGCGTGAACGTTTTCATCGCGAACCCATCATTCATGCCAGTGAACTCCTGTTGCAGGAACGCATCCCGCGTAATGTGGCGATAGCTCATCCCCGTGCCGAGGAAGTGAAGTCTGCGCCGAGTGAGACGCACAATGAGAGCCGAGCGGTTCGTCGTGCCATGGCAACGGCCGAAGGGCCTCCGGTGACTCATCTGCTGTCGAATGGACGTTACTCAGTGATGTTGACGGCTCGGGGGGCGGGGTACAGCCGCTGGCAACATGTTGCCGTCAGTCGCTGGCAGGAGGATGCGACCCGCGATCACTGGGGCAGTTTCATCTTTTTACGCGACAGACGCAGGGCCGATGTCTGGTCGGCCAGTGGCCCGATGCCCGGTGAAGGCATGGGTGTCGAGAATGACCGTCACGACGTGCTTTTTGCCGAGGACTATGCCCGCTTCACGCATTGTCATGGTGACCTCGTCACCCATCTCGATGTCCTTGTCTCGGGCGAGGACGACAGCGAGGTGCGGCGGGTGTCGCTGACCAACAGCGGACGGGAGGTGCGGGATATCGACGTGACCTCCTGGTCGGAACTGGTGCTGACCACGCCGGCTACCGATAATGCCCATCCCGCCTTCGCGAAGCTGTTCGTGGTCACCGAGTACCTCGATGAGTTCGATGCACTGATCGCCACCCGACGCCGGCGTGGGCCGGACGAGGCAGAGATATGGGCCGCCCATTTCGCCGTAGTGGAAGGGGAGGTCCTGGGTGCAACGCAGTACGAGACCGATCGCGCCCGATTCATCGGCCGGGGGCGCACGCTGACGACAGCCGCTGCCCTGATCGAAGAACAGCCGCTGACGAATACCACCGGCACGGTGCTCGATCCGATCTTTTCGCTACGCCATCGCCTCCAGGTTGCCCCCGGCAAAGTGACCCGTATCGCCTTCTGGACCGTCGTGGCAAGCTCGCGCGAGGCGCTGCTGGACCTGATCGACAAGCATCACGACCGCAGCGCCTTTGAGCGGGCCAAGACACTGGCCTGGACCCAGGCGCAAGTTCAGCTTCGCCACTTGGCCATCACCCCCGAAGAAGCGGCGGACTTCCAGCGCCTGGCCGCTCCCGTCCTGTATGCCGATCCCCGTTTCAGGGCCTCACGCGAGGCCATTGCGCGCGGTGCGGGCCCGCAGTCGGCACTATGGCCGCACGCCATTTCCGGCGATCTGCCGATCGTCCTGCTGCGCATCGATTCGATCGTTGACATGGCTCAGGTTCGTCAGCTGTTGCGCGCTCACGAGTACTGGCGCATGAAACGTCTCGGCGTCGACCTGGTGATCGTCAACGAACGTGCCTCCTCCTATGTGCAGGACCTCCAACAGGCCATCGAGACCGCGGTGCACAGCAGCCAGTCGCGGCCACGTATCCACGAGGGCCATGCCCAGGGTTCGGTCATTATCTTGCGTGCCGATCTGATGAGCCTCGAAGCACGTGTCCTGCTGCAGTCCGTGGCGCGGGTGGCATTGCTGGCACACCGCGGGCCGATTGCCGATCAACTTGCGCTGATCCCTCCCGCGCTTCACCACCCTCCAGCTGAACCGGCCCCAAGGGAGGCGGTTCCGCGCGAGACGGTGGATGAGGCACCGGGCGCTGAGACTCCGCCGGCTCTCGAATTCTTCAATGGCCTGGGGGGCTTCGACAAGCAGGGGAGGGAGTATGTGACCCTACTCGAGGCAGGGCGCTCCACGCCGGCTCCCTGGCTCAACGTGATCGCCAATGCCGGGTTCGGCTTCCAGGTTTCGGCGGAGGGCAGTGGCTACCTGTGGGCCGAAAACAGTCGCGAAAACCCGCTCACCCCCTGGTCGAACGACCCCGTCATGGACCCCGGGGGCGACGCGATCTACGTGCGTGATGAAGAGACCTTGGCGGTGTGGACGGCCACGGCACTACCGATTCGCGACGAGGGGCGCTACATCGCCCGGCACGGCTTCGGCTATAGCCGTTTCGAGCACGAGGCACACGGTATCGCACTTGGCCTCGTGCATTTCGTGCCGCTCGACGATCCTATCCGCATTTCGCGTTTGACCCTCGAGAACCGTTCGGGGCGGCCCCGTCGGCTGTCCGTTACCGCTTACGTGGAATGGTCGCTTGGCTTGTCTCGAAGTTCGTCAGGCCCGTTCCTGATAACGCACCGGGATGAGGATTGTGGGGCAATGCTGGTGCACAACCCCTGGAACATGGCGTTTCCCGGACGCGTTGCCTTCGCCGACCTGGGTGGTCTGCAAACGGCCTGGACAGCGGATCGCGCTGAATTTCTCGGCCATGGTGGCAACCTGGCTTCTCCTGCGGGTCTTGCCGGTCGCACGCCTTTTTCCGGTACCACGGGGGCGGGCCTGGATCCCTGTACGGCCCTGCAATGCACCATCGAGTTGGCGGTGGATGAGACGCTAGACGTTGTCTCGTTCATCGGGCAGGGCCGGTCCGACGACGAAGCCAGAGACCTCATCATCCACTATCGCGAGGCCGATCTTGACGCCGAGCTCGCCAAGGTCGCGGCCCACTGGCAGAAGCAGCTTGGTGCCGTGCAGGTCTCCACCCCCGACCGCGCCATGGACATCATGCTCAACGGCTGGCTGCTCTACCAGACCATCGCCTGTCGCATCACGGCCCGTTCCGCTTTCTACCAGGCCAGTGGCGCCTACGGTTTCCGCGATCAACTGCAGGATGGCATGGCCCTGACCTTTGCCAGTCCCGAGACGACCCGGCACCACCTGCTACGCGCCGCTTCGCGACAGTTCGTCGAAGGGGATGTGCAGCACTGGTGGCTGCCTCATTCCGGCCAGGGCGTGCGGACCCGCATATCCGACGACCGGGTCTGGCTGGCCTACGCCAGTGCATGCTACATCGCCACGTCGGGAGACGCCGGCGTGCTGGATGAGCCGGTGAGCTTCCTGGAAGGCGCCTTGCTCTGTGATGGCGAGCACGATGCTTTTTTCCAGCCCATGATCGCTGACGAAATCGCCTCCCTCTACGAGCATTGCGCCCGCGGCTTGGATCAGTGCCTGGCGCTGACGGGCGAACATGGCCTGCCGCTGATCGGCGGCGGTGACTGGAACGATGGCATGAACCGGGTCGGTGAAGCGGGCAAGGGGGAAAGCGTCTGGCTTGGTTGGCTGCTGGCACGCACCCTGGACATGTTCATTCCGCTTGCCGAACAGCGCAGCGCGGAAGATGCCCGAGCCAGCCGCTGGCGGGCCCATGCAGCCTCGCTGCGCGAATCACTCGAACAGCACGCCTGGGATGGCCAGTGGTATCGGCGGGCGACTTACGATGATGGCAGTTGGCTAGGCACCCAAGATAGCGAGGAATGCCGTATCGACGCGATTGCACAATCCTGGGCGGTACTGTCCGGTGCGGCAAACCCTCAGCGGGCCGCACTCGCCATGTGCTCGTTGGAGCGCGAACTGATCCGGCGCGAGCCCGGCATGGCGCTGTTGTTCTGGCCTCCTTTCGATCAATCCGAACGCGATCCAGGCTATATCAGCGGCTACCCTCCCGGGCTTCGGGAGAATGGCGGCCAGTACAGTCATGCCGCAATGTGGGCCATCCTGGCATTTACCCAATTGGGTGAGGGCGATAAAGCCACCGACCTGTTCTCGATGCTCAACCCCATCAATCATGCCCGAACGCTTCCAGAAGCATCGCGCTATAAAGTCGAGCCCTATGTGGTCGCTGCCGATGTCTACTCCGTCGCCCCGCATGTCGGGAGGGGCGGCTGGACCTGGTACACGGGGGCCGCTGGTTGGATGTATCGGGCGGGGCTCGAAGGCATTTTGGGTATTCGCCGCGAAGGTGCCTTCCTGGTTATCGCCCCCTGCATACCCGCCGCCTGGCCGGGATTCGAAGCGACCATCGAAGTGGCTTCTACCCATTACACCATCCATGTGGAGCAGCTACCCAAGGACCATCTCGTTACCGCGCAAGCCCATTTGGATGGAGACTCCATAGGCTGCGAAGCGGGTGAGGTACGTGTAGCACTCGACGGCGCTCAACACCATCTGGCATTGGCTCTGCCAAATACCCTACCCACTCCGATGCAACAAGAATATCCGTAATTCTGTTTTCCGCTGGGCCGAGATCGCGGCGCGCACCTTTTACACTTGACCGACATCACGGACAGCTTCTTACTACCTGCCATGCCGCCCGGGTGGGCCCCTTTTACTGGCGTGTCGCCCCGGCTGTCCTCGAGTCATCGCCTGTCGGCGGCCTCTCCGCGGTCGCGGTTCAGGGGCCGGTGGCCTCTGACGGCTGGGGTATCCGCCGTGCCAGGGCGAACACGTGGGGGTCGTCCACGCCGAGGTCGCGAAGTGCCTGGGCCAGGTTGAGCAGGTAGTCGCGATTTGGCCCGCTCGGGCCGTGGGCCATGGCGATCTGCTTGGCGATGGCGTCGAGCGGTGCTTCGCCGAGAAAGGCGGTGTTGTCCTCACTGGCGAGATAGAGCAGCCCCTCGGCGCTCTCTCCCTCGTCATGGGCGTCATCGAAATGCAGCCGGATGACCTCGCGCAGGTAGCCGTTCTTCTCGCGCACGTCGAGGGGGGCGAGCACCTCGGGCGCGATGCGATAGGCCATGCCGTGGCAGACGGCGCCGGGCTCGCGAACCAGGGTGGCGACCCGGCCCGGTGCCTCGGGGGTGCCGCGGTGATCGTGGGAGCCCTGCCAGAAGCGCCGTGCCCAGCCGTGGATGTGCGCCGGGCGGCGTTCCAGGAAGGGAAAGTCCGCCTTCCAGATCAGCGAGCCGTAGCCGAACAGCCAGACCTCGTCGTGGCCGTCGAAATGGGTCATGCGCCG
>SKVX01000202.1 GCA_007129225.1 Halomonas sp. | reverse complement strand
TGGAAGCCGCCGAGGGGCTGCGTAAACGGGGTCAGGGCATGAACGTGAGCCTGATCCAGCGCGACGACCGACTGATGAACCGTCAGCTGGACATCACCGCCGCCCGGCTGCTCGAAACCGAGCTCTCCGGTCGCGGCCTCGATATCTTCATCGATGCCGGGCTGGACCACCTGACCGGCGACGACCAGGGCCATGTCACCGGCGCCATGCTGAGCGACGGCCAGTGGCTCCCGGCCGAGTGCGTGGTGGTGGCCATTGGCATCACCCCCAACAAGGCGCTGGGCCAGGCGGCCGGGCTCGAGGTCAACCGCGCCATCGTCGTCGACGAGACCCTCACCAGCTCCGACCCGGCCATCCACGCCCTGGGCGAATGCTGCGAATTCCAGGGCAATACCTTCGGCCTGGTGGAACCCATCTGGAAGCAGGTCGAGGTCCTGGCCGCCCATCTGAGCGGTGAGCCAACGACAGGCTACGTGGAGACGCCCTGTGCCACCAAGCTCAAGGTCAGCGGCGTCTCGCTCTACGCCTTCGGCCCCACCGAGGCGGAACCCGACCACGACTTGCTCACCTACCGCGACCCGCTGCAGGGCGACTATCGCCGCCTGCTGCTGCAAGACGGCCGCATCGTCGGTGCCGTTCTCTACGGTGATACCGCCATGGGCCCCTGGTACTTCCATCACTCGCTGGCCGGTACCGACCTCGGCCCCTGCCGCCAGGCCCTGCTGTTGGGCGCTGCGGATGCCGACGCCCTGCTGCATGAACACGCCAATCCCGACTCTTCGGAACGCCCCGTCAAGGAGGCCGCATGAACACGCCTAATGCCACCAAATCCCAGTTGATCGTGATCGGTAACGGCATGGTCGGCCACCACCTGGTCGAGCAGCTGGTCGAACATGGCGCCACCCAGCACTATGAGATCACCGTGTTCGGCGAGGAGCGTCACCTGGCCTACGACCGCGTGCACCTCTCCGAGTACTTCAGCGGCCGCGACGCCGACTCCCTGGCGCTCTCCACCGCCGACTACTATGCCGAGCACGGCATCGAGCTGCGCCTGCACGAAGCGGTCACCGCCATCGACCGCAACAAGGGCGAGGTGACGACACCCCAGGGCCGCTACGCCTACGACCGGCTGGTACTGGCCACCGGCTCCTACCCCTTCGTGCCGCCGATTCCCGGCAACGACCGTGAAGGCTGTCTGGTCTACCGCACCCTGGAAGATCTCGACGTCATTCGCGCCATGGCCGAAACCGCCACTACCGGCGTGGTAGTGGGCGGCGGCCTGCTCGGTCTGGAAGCGGCCAACGCCCTGCGCGGGCTCAACCTGGACACCGCCGTGGTGGAGTTCGCTCCGCGCCTGATGCCGATGCAGGTCGACAGCGAAGGCGGCGAACTGCTGCGCGAGAAGATCGAGGCGCTGGGAGTGCAAGCGCTCACCGGCCGCGCCACCCAGGAGATCGTCGACGGCGAGGCCAGCCGCCACCGCATGGTGTTCCAGGACGACAAGGTGCTGGAGACCGACCTGATCGTCTTCTCCGCCGGCATTCGCCCCCGCGACGACCTCGCCCGGGACTGCGGCCTGGAGATCGGCGAGCGCGGCGGCGTAGTGATCGACGACAGCTGCCTGACCAACGACCCGGCGATTCTCGCCGTTGGCGAGGTCGCGCTGTGGAACAACAGCATCTTCGGCCTGGTCGCCCCCGGCTACCAGATGGCCAAGGCCGCCGCCGCCACCCTGCTCGCCGCTGTCAACGGCACCCAGGGCAGCAGCTTCAAGGGCGCCGACATGAGCACCAAGCTCAAGCTGATGGGCGTCGACGTGGGCTCCATCGGCGACGCCCACGGCGACCGCACCCCCGGCGCGCGCATGTACCGCTTCCTCGACCCCATCAAGCAGCAGTACCGCAAGCTGGTGGTCTCCAGCGACGGCAAGCGCGTGGTGGGCGCCATGCTGGTGGGCGACAACAGCTACTACGACACCCTGCTGCAGTACTACGCCAACCGCATCGAGCTGCCCGAGGACCCGGCCGCGCTGATCCTGCCCGCCGGCGGCGACGCCGCCCCCGCGCTGGGGCCGGACGCCCTGCCGGAAACGGCGATGATCTGCTCCTGCCACAACGTCACCAAGGGCGACGTGTGCACTTCCATCGACGCCGGCGCCGAGGACCTCGGCGCCGTGAAGGGCGACACCAAGGCCAGCACCGGCTGCGGCGGCTGCGCCGCCCTGCTCAAGACCCTGGTGGACCACGAGCTGGAGAGCCGCGGCGTGGAGGTCGACAAGTCGATCTGCGAGCACTTCTCCCATACCCGCCAGGAGCTCTACGACATCGTGCGGGTGGAGGGCATCAAGTCCTTCAGCGAGCTGATGGAGAAGCACGGCAACGCCGACACCCACGGCCTGGGCTCTTCATCAGCCCCGGGGCTTGGCTCTTCACCAGCCCCAAGGCTCGGCTGTGACATCTGCAAGCCGGCGGCGGCCTCGATACTCGCCTCCTGCTTCAACGAGCCGATCACCGACGCGGCCCATATTCCGCTGCAGGACACCAACGACACCTTCATGGCCAACATGCAGAAGAACGGCACCTACTCGGTGGTGCCGCGCATCGCCGGCGGGGAGATCACCCCCGACAAGCTGGTGGTGCTGGGCCAGGTGGCGCAGAAGTACGACCTCTACACCAAGATCACCGGCGGCCAGCGCATCGACCTCTTCGGCGCCCGCCTGGAGGACCTGCCGGCGATCTGGGGCGAGCTGATCGAAGCCGGCTTCGAGACCGGCCACGCCTACGGCAAGTCGACCCGTACCGTGAAGTCCTGCGTGGGCAGCACCTGGTGCCGCTACGGCGTGCAGGACAGCGTGGGCATGGCGATCGAAATCGAGCACCGCTACAAGGGCCTGCGCGCCCCCCACAAGCTCAAGTTCGCCGTTTCCGGCTGCACCCGCGAGTGCGCCGAGGCCCAGAGCAAGGACGTCGGCGTGATCGCCACCGAGAACGGCTGGAACCTCTACGTCTGCGGCAACGGCGGCATGCGCCCCCGCCACGCCGAGCTGTTCGCCACCGATCTCAGCGACGAGGAGCTGTTCCGCTACATCGATCGCTTCCT
>SKVX01000496.1 GCA_007129225.1 Halomonas sp. | reverse complement strand
ATGGCGGCGATCTGGCCGACGTGGGGCTTCTCGGTCTCGATCCACAGCAGGTCGGCGCCGTTCTGCAGGCTGGTGATGCAGTCCAGCACCACGCGGTCTTCACCGGTGCCCGGCTTGAACTGGAACAGGCCGGAGGCCAGCCGCTTGACCTTGACCAGCTTGCCGTTCTGCTTGATGACCACGTCACCGTTGTCGATGTCGGAGGCGCTTTCGATCTCGTCGCCGTCCAGGAAGCTGTTGTACTGGTCGCCCAGGTCGCCAGGCTCCTTGGTCACGGCGATCTTCTGGGTCAGGCCGGCACCCAGGGAGTCGGTGCGAGCGACGATGACGCCGTCCTCGACGCCGAGCTCCAGGAAGGCGTAGCGCACGGCGTTGATCTTGGCCAGGAAGTCTTCGTGGGGCACGGTGACCTTGCCGTCCTGGTGACCGCACTGCTTCTCGTCGGAGACCTGGTTCTCGATCTGGATGCAGCAGGCACCGGCCTCGATCATCTGCTTGGCCAGCAGGTAGGTCGCCTCGGCGTTGCCGAAACCGGCGTCGATGTCGGCGATGATCGGCACCACGTGGGTCTCGTAATTGTCAATCTTGGCGATCAGTTCTTCGGCCTTGGCATTGTCGCCGGCCTTCTGGGCCTCTTCCAGATCGCGGAACAGGTGGTTGAGCTCCCAGGCATCAGCCTGACGCAGGAACGTATAGAGCTCTTCGATCAGGCCTGACACGGTGGTCTTCTCGTGCATGGACTGGTCGGGCAGCGGGCCGAACTCGCTGCGCAGGGCGGCGACCATCCAGCCGGAAAGGTAGAGATAGCGGCGCTTGGTGGTGCCGAAGTGCTTCTTGATGGAGATCAGCTTCTGCTGGCCGATGAAGCCATGCCAGCAGCCCAGGGACTGGGTGTACTGGGCGGTGTCGGCGTCATAGGCGGCCATGTCCTCGCGCATGATCTTTGCGGTGTAGCGGGCGATGTCCAGGCCGGTCTGGAAACGGTTCTGAGCACGCATCCGGGCCACGTTCTCGGGGCTGATGCTCGCCCACTTGCCCTGCTGGGCTTCGCGCAGTTGAGCCAGAGCCTTGATGTCGTCTTTGTAGGACATGGGTACCATCCTTCCGATCAGAGGTGTAGTGATCGGCCTCGACTGCCGTATGAGGCGTATCGCTGCCTTGTCGATCGCTCGCTTGCGGCATCTCGCCGGGGAAGCCGGGGGTATGCTGCAACTGCGAAGTGATGTCAGGTTCTACCAGGGGAGGAGAGAAGTCTCTACGGCCTTGGTCGAACCGGTCACGAAATAAAAACGCCTGTTGGTTTAGCCAAGGTTGGCGATTACCGAACGTTCGTTTTAATTTCGTCCTGGTACCACTATGCGCCTTGAGCCGGGGGTTTCGCAATTGACACTTGGGGGGAGGAAGGGTTGTAACTCGACTACAAGAGCCGCAGGAAGGGGGCGATTTCTGTAGTCGAATTCCGGCCGTATGCCCGGCCGGTATCAAGAGTTCAGCGCAGTGCCAGGCGCATGTTGCGATGCGGAATGCCGGCATCCATAAATTCGTCATCGTAGGCGATAAAGCCGAGGCGCTCATAGAACTCAAGGGCGTGGGTCTGGGCGGCAAGCTCTACCTGGTCATGGCCCAGGTGGCGAGCCGCCTCAATGGCGGCTTCCATCAACGCCACGCCGATGCCGAGCCCGCGTGCCTCGCTCAGCACGGCGACGCGGCCGATATGCCCGTCGGGTAGTAGCCTGGCGGTGCCCAGCGGCATGTCATGGCGCAGGGCGAGGAAGTGGCGGCAGTCGCCGTCACGCCCGTCCCACTCCTCCTCCAGCGGCACCTGTTGCTCCTCGATGAATACCACCCTGCGTATCTCGGAGGCGATCTCGCCCAGCTGGTCCCAGTCGCCATCCAGGATCTCGATATTGGCCATGCTATTGTTCTTCCTCGTATTCCTCCGCCCAGCCGAGGCTACCCGCGTCGACCAGGGCGACGAGCAGGTCGGCTGCACCCTCTAGCTCAAGCAGGTCGGCACCGATGGGCGTGATGTCGGCCAGGGCGCGTGCCAGCGGCAGGGGGCAGTCGATCCCGTCGCCATCGACAAAGAGCGTTGTCCGGTCGCCGTCTTTCCGCCAGGCGAAGCGAGAGCCGGGACTGCGGACCAGTTCCTCGCCTTCTTGTAGCGCAGCAACAAGCTCCTCGACCTGGGTGGGCTCCTCGTTGGGCACGAGCTGGTCGACGTACTTGGGCTGCGTCATGACACGACCGAACCACTGTGCCAGCTGATGCGGGTCGTCGAGGGTGTCGAGAATCAGCGCTCGCATTCGGGCGACGGCGGCATCGTCGAGTACCGCCGGGTCGGCGGGAGGGCTCATTCCCGCATCCGAATAGCGCAGTGAAGCAGGCAGCTGCTCCCCCAGGTAGTCGGCAAAGGAGGTGATCGACTCGTCCGCCGAGGGTGCGCGAAAGCCCACCGAGAGGGTCATGCAGTCATCGGATTCACTGACCCCATGGTGGGCCCAGGCCGGCGGCAGATATAGCATATCGCCCGGTTCGAGTATCCAGTCATCCCCTGGCGCCACATCGAAGCGCTCGAGAATGCGCAGGTCGATGCCGTCCAGGATGGGAGCATTGTCGGCGACCTTGCCGCCCAGCTGCCAGCGACGCTGCCCGCTGCCCTGGAGCAGAAAGACATCGTACTGGTCCACGTGGGGGCCGACGCTGCCGCCCGGCGGGGCGTAGCTGATCATGATGTCGTCGAGTCGCCAGCGCGGCAGGAAGTCGAAGTGCTCGAGCAGTTGGGCCACTTCGGGGACGAAGTGGTCCACCGCCTGTACCAGCAGCGTCCAGTTGCGCTCGGGCAGCCGCGAGAAGGTGGCCTCGTCGAAGGGGCCGTGGCTCACCTGCCAGGGGCCGTCGGCGCCGTGCTCCTCCACCAGGCGGGCCTCGACGCCCTCCTCGCAGGCGAGCCCGGCAAGTTCGTCGGGCTCCAACGGGCATTCAAGGTCGGGAAAGGCACCGCGGATCAGCAGCGGCCTGCGCTGCCAGTAGTCGCGCAGGAACTCGGCGGCGGAGAGGCCGCCAAGCAGGGTAAGGGGCGTGTCACTCGCCATGCTGTTTT
>SKVX01000498.1 GCA_007129225.1 Halomonas sp. | reverse complement strand
GGGTTGATTCGACCATGGCCAAAACGTCCCTGGACAAGAGCAAGATCAAGATCCTGCTGCTCGAGGGCGTCCACCAGAGCGCGGTGGACAATTTCCTGAACGCCGGTTACACCAACATCGAACACGTCGCGACCTCGCTGGACGAGGCGACGCTGATCGAGAAGGCCCGGGACGTTCATTTCATCGGCATTCGTTCGCGTACCCAGCTCAACTCGCGGGTGTTCGAGGCGGCCGAGAAGCTCGCGGCCGTGGGCTGTTTCTGCATCGGCACCAACCAGGTCGACCTGACCGCAGCCCTGATCCGGGGCATCCCCGTCTTCAATGCCCCCTACTCCAACACCCGCTCGGTGGCGGAACTGGTGCTGGCCGAGGCGATCATGCTGCTGCGCGGCATCCCCCAGAAGAACGCCCATGCCCACAAGGGTGGCTGGCTGAAGAGCGCCAAGAACTCCCACGAGGCCCGCGGCAAGACCCTGGGAATCGTCGGCTACGGCAATATCGGTGCCCAGCTCTCGGTGCTGGCGGAATCGCTGGGCTTCAACGTCATCTTCTACGATGTGGTGACCAAGCTCGGCATGGGTAACGCCAACCAGGTGGCCAGCCTGGAAGAGCTGCTGGCCCGCGCCGACGTGGTCAGCCTGCATGTGCCGGAGCTGCCCTCCACCAAGTGGATGATCGCACGGGAGCAGCTGGCGCTGATGAAGCGCAGCGGCATCCTGATCAACGCCTCCCGCGGCAGCGTGGTGGTGATCGAGGACCTGGCCGAGGCACTGCTGGAGGGCCGGCTCTACGGGGCCGCCATCGATGTCTTCCCGGTGGAGCCCAAGGGCAACGACGAGGAGTTCGTCAGCCCGCTGCGCGGCCTTGACAACGTCATCCTCACCCCGCACGTGGGCGGCTCGACGCTGGAGGCCCAGGAGAACATCGGCATCGAGGTCTCCGAGAAGCTGATCACCTACTCCGACAACGGCACCACCGTCACCTCGGTCAACTTCCCCGAGGTGGCCCTGCCGGCACACCCGGACAAGCACCGGGTGCTGCATATCCACGAAAACGTGCCGGGCGTGCTCTCCGAGATCAACCGCGTCCTCTCCGAGAGCAACATCAACATCTCCGGCCAGTACCTGCAGACCAACGAAAAGGTCGGCTACGTGGTCATCGATGTGGACAAGGCCTACGGCCCCCAGGCGCTGGAAGCCCTGCGCCAGGTGGAGCACACCCTGAAAGTGCGTGTGCTGTACTCCGAGACCAACTTCCAGGACTGAGGCCGGCTAGTGCCGCAAGCCCAGGCAGTAGATCAGCGTTAAGTCCGACAGGCCCCCAGGCAGACCGAAAACACCGCTGCGCCGTATGACGTAGCGGTGTTTTTTGTGTTAATGATAAGTATCCGAACATTATCCTGCCCATGGGCAGCAGCAAGGACGATTGCATGCCGACCGGAGTCGCCTACCTGATCGTGGTGCTGGTGTGGGCCACCACGCCACTGACCATCAAGTGGAGCGCCGAAGCCGGCGCGCCGGTCGGCAGCGTGCTGCTGCGCATGCTGATCGCCCTGCTGGCGGGCCTTGCGGTCATGCTCATCCTGCGTCGTGAACGACTGCGGCTGGATCGTCGGGCAGTGACCAGCTGCGCCGCCGCCGTTCCCGGCGTGTTCGGCGCCATGGCCCTGAGCTATCACGCCTCCATGACCCTGCCGTCGGGGTTGATGTCGGTTATGTTCGGCATGGCGCCGCTGATTTCCGGCCTGATCCTGCAGGTGCTGCCGGGGGCCACCAAACTGAAGCGCTGGCACTGGCTGGGCTGTGCCATGGGCGTGGTGGGCCTGGCGGTGGTGTTCGCCGACAGCCTGGCGCTGGGGCGGGATCAGTTCGTGGCGCTGACGCTGATGCTGGTGGCAGTGACGCTGTTTAGCGGCAGCGGCATCGCCGTTCAGCGCGTTGCCGCCGGGCTCGGCCCCCTGGAACAGACCCTCGGTGCCCTGGCGCTCAGCCTGCCGTGCTTCTTCGTGCTGTGGCTGGCCAGCGGCGAGCCCCTTGCGGTACCGCTCACCACCCGAGGCCTGTGGTCGGTGCTCTATCTCGCCCTGTTCGGCTCGTTGATGGGCTTTATCTGCTACTACCTGATCCTTTCCCGGCTACCGGCCGCCACCGTGGCCCTGGTCACCCTGATCACGCCGATACTGGCCCTCGGCCTGGGCATGGCACTGAACCAGGAGCAGCCGTCACCCTCCATGCTGCTGGGCGCTCTGATCATCCTGCTGGCTCTGGGGGCCTACCTGTTCGGCGACCGCCTGGCACGGCTCAAGGCCATGCGCGACGCGCCAGTCACGGGGCGCAGCAACGATTAGAAGTGGGTTTCCATCACTTCGACAACCTCGAGGCGCTCATTTACCCGACACAGCCGGCGCCACTTGTCGAAGGTCAGGCATGGGTGGGAAGCGCCGAAGGCAACGATATCGCCCACGCGTACCCGTCCGTTACCGGCGCCTGGTTCATCCTCGTCCTCGGGCAGGCTGATGAAGGCGTGCTGGTCCATCAGCTTGGTGACATGCCAACCCTCCACCGGCAGCGTCCGCCCTCGGTCATCGCCTTCCCGATAGCGTCGTAGCGGCTCGGGCATCTGATCATGGCCGATGTCGCGCTTGCCAAGGCCCACGATGGCCAGGCCAGGCTCAGGTAGCGAAATCACCTGGGCGAAGACCTCGAGCGCCGGCTTCAGCCCGCTCTCGATTTGCGGCTGTCGCGTCAGAATCTCGCGCTGGGCCTGACGATAGATCCCATGGTCATGCACCACGTAGCAGCCGGGGCGCAGAACGGGGATGAAATGGCTGCCCAGTCGCGCCTCGCGAAATACCCCGGCGATCAGGTCGTACCAGGCCGAACCGGACGCCGTGATGAGTGGCTGCGGGCTCTCGATCAGGCCGTCGCGCTCCAGCCCCTGGACCACCTCGACCAATTGCCAAGCATAGGCCCGCACCCTTGGCGCAGGATCATCGCCGTAGACCACGCCTTCGTAGCCCTCCAGGCCCGACAGCACCAGGGCCTGTTCGCTGTCGATGCGTTCGGCGAGCGCCATCACCTCATCGGTATCGCGACAGCCGCAACGCCCGCCGGGTACGCCCAGCTCGACCAGTACCTTGAGACGCAGGCCTCGAGCGGCGAAATAGCGCGCCAACTGGTCGACATTCTCGGCACTGTCCACCACGCAGTAGAAGTCGGCGCCGGCCTCGATCAGCTCGGCGACGATGGCCATGTTGGCCTCACCGACGAGCTGGTTGGCCATCAGCAGGCGATGGATGCCATGAGCAAAGGCCGCACGACACTGCGCCGCCGTAGCCAGGGTGATGCCCCAGGCGCCGGCTTGCAGCTGTCGATGAAAGAGTGCCGGCGCCATGGTGGTCTTGCCATGGGGCGCCAGCCGCGCCCCGTGGGCATCGCAGAAGCGCTGCATCCAGCCCAGGTTGTGGGCCAGCGCCGCCTCATGAATGACGGCAGCAGGCAGGCTCACATCGGCCAACAGCCGGTTGCCGGTCTCGGGCAGCCCCTTGTGCAGCGCGGCCTTATCCAGATGGCGGGGTATCGAATCGATCATGATGGTCTCCTGGCGGCATCGTCTTTGGTCGCAGGCGTGACGAAAGAGGGTCGTGACGGGCTAGGCTGGTGGCGAACCTAGACCAAGGATATATCAATGCAGACAAACGATGACGACCTGCCGCTGGTTCGCCACGACGAGGCCGGGGTCGCCACCCTGACAATGAACCGTCCGCGCCAGTTCAATGCCCTCTCCGAGGAGATGCTGGAAGCACTTGACCATGAGCTCTCCCGCCTGGCCGAGGATGACGCGGTTCGCTGCGTTGTGATCGCCGCAGTGGGCAAGGCCTTCTGCGCCGGTCATGACCTCAAGCAGATGCGGGCCAATCCCGACGAGGCCTACTACCGTTCGCTGTTCGCCTGTTGCGGCGAGGTCATGCAGCGCATCGTCAACCTGCCGGTACCGGTGATCGCTCGCGTCCAGGGCATCGCCACCGCCGCCGGGTGCCAGCTGGTGGCCAGCTGCGACCTGGCCGTGGCGGCCCGCTCGGCCCGCTTTGCCGTATCGGGGATCAATGTGGGACTGTTCTGCTCCACGCCGGCGGTGGCGCTCTCCCGCAGCGTCGGTCGCAAGCGTGCCCAGGAGATGCTCTTCACCGGCGACTTCATCGATGCCGACCAGGCCCTGGACTGGGGGCTGATAAACCGCGTCGCCGAGGAGGAAGCGCTGGATGAGGTTCTCGGCAGACTGACCGATAGCATCTGTTCCAAGAGCGCCGTGGCGGTGCGTACCGGCAAGGCCATGTTCCAGCGCCAGCTGCAGATGCCACTGGAAGAGGCCTACGCCTTCGCCGGCGACACCATGGCCTGCAACATGATGGCCGAGGACGTGGCCGAGGGCATCGATGCCTTTATCGAAAAACGCCCCCCGAACTGGCGACATCGCTGAAAAGGCGTGGGAAAGCGGGAATGGAAGGCTTTTCCGTCGCCGCGACAGGGAGAAACGGAGCAGGTATCCTGAGAGCTGCTTTCATTCCGGCAAGCAGGCCATCCCTGGCACATAAGAACGCCAAGCGAACGAGAATCTGGAGACAATGCAGGTGAGTGACGTCAAACGCAGAACGGCGGGACGGCCGCCAGGCCCCGGCAAGAGTACCAGTGGCCACAGCCAGTCGCTGGTGCGCGGACTCAACCTGCTCGAGCGGCTGGCGGCGACCCCGGGCGGCCTTGCCTTGTCCGAACTGGCCGAGATGGTCGACCTGGCGCCCTCCACCACCCACCGGCTGCTCCAGGCCCTTCAGGGCCAGGGCTTCATCACCCAGGATAACGAGCTCGGCGTGTGGAAGATCGACGTCAAGACCTTCCGCATCGGCAACAGCTTCCTGGAGGCCCGGGACTTCGTGGCCACCAGCCGGCCCTTCCTGCGCCGCCTGACCGCCCAGACCGGTGAGACCGCCAACCTGGGCATCCGCGATGGTGCCACGGCGGTGTTCCTGGCCCAGAGTGAATCACCACAGATGATGCGCATGATCACCCGCCTCGGCTCCCGGGCGCCCCTGCATGCCTCGGGCGTCGGCAAGGCCCTGATGGCCTGGCTGCCCGATGACGAATTCGAGCGGGTACTGGCCGAGAGGGGCCTATCCCGCGTGACCGAGAACACCTTGCATACGCCCGACTCCCTCCGAGCCGGCCTGGCCGAGATACGCCTGCAGGGCTACGCCTGCGACCGCGAGGAGCATGCCATCGGCCTTCACTGCGTGGCAGCCTGCGTGCATGACGAGCATGGCACACCACTGGCGGCAATATCGGTTTCCGGGCCGGTGGCCCGCATCCCGGAATCACGACTGACGGAGTTGGGTGAGCTGGTTCGCGAAACTGCCGCGGAGATTACCGCCCGGCTGGGTGGGCGCATCCCCACCGTGGCGGCTGCCGAGGCATGAACCTGCGCACCTGGGTGATGGTTGCGGGAGGGCTCCTGGCATTCGCCGGGACGACCCTGGGCAGCAGCGAGACCCGGCATGTTGTCGATCATGACGGAGTGGTCACGGATTCGCACCAGCAGCTCGTATGGATGCGCTGCAGCTTGGGACAGCACTACCAGGACGGGCGCTGCCGGGGTGAAGCCGAGCGCTTCAGCTGGAGTGAGGCACAGTCCCGAATCCAGGCGCTGGCAAGCCCAAACTGCCCTTGGCGCTTGCCCCGATTTCATGAGCTGCGAGGCCTGATACAGCCACCCGCTGAACGCCCAGGACAGGCGCCCATGGCTATCGACGTCGACGCCTTCCCGGACACGCCGGCGGGCTGGTACTGGAACGAGGCCAGCGCCGGCGGCCATTCTCAGCAGGACTGTTTCGTCAACTTCAGCGGCGAAGGACGTACGCGCTGCAACATGGGAGGTGAATTCTATCTGCGACTTGTCATGCCGGCCGAAGCCGCCACTCCTGGCTGCGGGCTGGAGTGAGCGAGCCCCGATCTAGCCGATCCGCTCCAGCTGACGCTCCAGCTTGCGCATCACGTTGAGCAGGTCGCGATACTCGCCCGCGGTGAGGGTCGCGACCAGTTCGGCTTCCCAGGCCTGGGCCGCGGGAATCAGCTCGACCAGAAGCGCCTGGCCCGCCGGGGTGAGATGCAGGTCGTGCAGCCGCTGATCCCTGGGCGACGGCGTCCGGCTGATCAGCCCCCGATCCTCCAGGGCCTGGATCGCCCGGGAGACGCGGGCCTTGTCCATGTTGGTATAGGCGCACACTTTCTTCGCCGTCAGCTCATCGCAATGACTGAGCCAGGCCAGCACTCGCCACTGGGCGATGTTGAGCTGGTAGCGCTCCTCATAGAGCTGCGCCAGCGCCTGGCTGATGCGGTCGGCCAGGCTGTTGAGTCGATAGGGCAGGAACTGGTTGAGATCCAGCTCCGGCTTTGTCGACGGCCCTTCGGTACCGACGGCGCCATCCCTGGCGGCGTCGGCTTGGGTATCTTCCATATTCATTGCGGCTCTCCTCACCCCATGCCAGGTCTGACATCAATAGAGAAATCAATAGAGCAGTTGCGGCAGGAACAGCACAATAGCCGGGAAGATCAGCACCAGCAATGCGCGGAACATGCCGGCCACCCAGAACGGCGTCACGCCGCGAAAGATCGTTCCCGTGCTCACGTCCGGCAGCACCGCCCGCAGCACGAAGACGTTCATCCCCACCGGTGGCGTGATCAGGCTGATCTCGATGACGATCACCACCAGGATGCCGAACCACACCAGGTCATAGCCCAGGCCCGCCACCACCGGGAAGAATACCGGCACGGTGAGCAGCAGCATCGACATGCTCTCGAATACGCAACCCAGCAGAATGTAGATGGCGAGTATCACCAGGATCACAACGAACGGGGCGACGTCGAGGTTGTTGACCAGGGCCAGCAGGTCGCCGGGAAGGCCCGCCCGGTTGATGAAGTTGGCGAAGATCAGTGCGGTAAGAATGACCGCGAACAGCATGGCGGTGGTGCGCACGGTGTCCATCAGCACGTTCATCAACACCTGCGGCGTCAATGCCCGGCGCCATAGGGCGATCAGGAAGGCGCCCATGGCGCCGATGCCTGCCGCCTCGGTGGGTGTGAACACGCCAAGATAGATACCGCCGATCACCAGCACGAACAGCGCCAGGGTGCTGCCCACGCTCTTGAGTGCCGACATGCGCTCGTTCCACGGCACCTTCTCGCCGGCGGGGCCGGCATCCGGGTCGCGCCACATGACCCATTTCACCGCCCCCAGATAGAGAAAGATCCCCAGGATGCCGGGAATGAAGCCGGCGGCAAACAGCTCACGGATACTGGTTTCGGTGAGAATGCCGTAGATCACCAGCATCACGCTGGGCGGAATCAGGATGCCCAGGGTGCCGCCGGCGGCGATGGAGGCCGCGGCCAGGGAGTCCTTGTAGCCGTACTTGCGCATCTGAGGCATGGCCACGCGGCCCATGGTGGCACAGGTGGCGAGACTCGAGCCGCAGATAGCGCTGAAGCCGCCGCAGGCGACGATGGTGGCCATGGCCTGACCGCCCTTGCGGTGCCCGAGAAAGCCGTTGGAGGCGCGGAACAGCGCATCCGACAGCCCGGCATGAGAAACGAAATTGCCCATCAGGATGAACAGCGGGATTACCGACAGGCCGTAGTCCATGGCGGTATCCACCACCCGCCGCGCCGCCATCGCCTCGGCGGCATTCCAGTTGCCGGTCAGGTAGTAGAAGCCACCGAAGCCGACGATGCCCATGGCAAAGGCCAGCGGCACGCGCAGGAACGCCAGCAGCAACAGGGCGGCGAACCCGTAGAGTGCTTCAATCATTGATCGCCTCCCTTGCCTTTCTCAGGACTGAGCGGACCGCCCCGTTCGAGCACCTGGATGCCCTCGAGGAAGTAGAGCACGGCTCGCAGCAGCGTGAGCAGCGCCGACGCCGCCAGCATGAAGGAAATCAGAAAGATCAGGTACCCGTTGGGAATGCGCAGGAACTCGGTCACGTCACCCCACTCCATGGCACGCTCACCCAGCGCCCAGACACGGCGAGCCATTACCCACAAGGCAGCAGTGACGATCAGGTTGACGATCACCTGGCGGATCCAGATCAGGCGGGGCGGAAAGATGGTGTCGAGCAGGTCGACGCTGACGTGCTCCTCGCGCCAGCACACCACCGGCAGCGACAGGAACACCACAGCCGCGAGCATCAACTGGGTCAGCTCGACGGCGCCAAGAATCGGCGAATTGAAGAAGTAGCGACCGGTCACGTCCGCCGTGGTCAGCAGCATCATGGCGAAGAGGGTGGCTCCCGCCACCCCCTCCAGTCCCAGCTGCATGACACGGCCGACCCGAAACCAGAGTGTCGACGAGGTCGGCATGATAAGACTCCGCTAGCCGGGACGTTACTGGCGCACCACGCGGTCGGCGATGCCGTCCCTCTGGGCGGCCAGGGCAAGCTGCTCGCGGAAGTGCTCGAGTGCGGCATCAGCATCGACACCGCGATCTTCCACGGCGGTGGACCACTCAGCGATGAGCTCCTCGGTCACGCCACGCAGCATCTCGACGTCTTCCTCGGGTACCTGGGTAAAGGTGGCACCGTGCTCCTTGCCGAACTCCACGCCGCTCTCGTCGGAGACATCCATCATGTAGCCGAACAGACGCGACAGGTGCTCACCGGAAACCGCTTCGATCGCCTCGCGATCCTCGGCGGATATCTGGTCCCAGACCATCGGGTTCATGATGATAGCGAAGCTCCCGCGATAGAAGCCGCCATCCACGGTGAGGGTGTGCGGTGCCACCTCGACAACCCGGAAGCTGCGCAGGCTTTCCAGGGTCAGCATGGCGCCGTCGACCACGCCCTGGGAGGCCGCTTCATAGACGCCGGTGGGCGGCAGTGCGACACCGGTCACGCCCATGGCATCGGCCAGGCCGCTCATCACACCGCCACCGACACGCAGGCGCTTGCCAGCAAGGCCATCGAGGTTGTCGACCTGCTCACGGGTGAATATCTGACCCGGGCCATGCACCCCCATACCCATCACATCGATGCCGCGGTGCTCATTGGCCTGGGCCAGGTGCGCCTGGTGAGTGTGCCAGTAGGCAGCGGCGGCGTCCTCGGAGGAGAACTCCTCGAAGGTGGGGAATTCCGGCAGCTGAGTGGCCAGGAAGCGACCCGCCATGTGGGCATGGAAGATCCAACTGGCGTCGGCGATACCGTCGGCAACGATCTCCATTTGTGCCGCCGGAGGCCCCATGTCATGCACGACATCGACGGTCACTCGGCCTTCGGTGGCCTCTTCGATCCACGCCTTCCAGGTCGGCCAGACAATGGTGTTGACCCCATGGTTGGGGCCGCCCCAGGTGCTCACGGTAATGGTTGTCTGGGCCAGTACCGGGGTGCCGAAGCCCAGGCCGAGCGCCGCCACGGCGCCGATCATCAGGCGAGTTGTCTTGTTCATGTTGTGCTCCTACGTCGTCACGGGGCGACATGCGCCGAATTACGATCCTGTCGACTGGGCTCCGGCAACCGTCGGCCAGAAGCTTCAGTCTGCGTATTCTCCGCTGTCACCATGACCTCAGTTACTCTCCCCTGCAACTAATTTACCGAAAATTCGTATTAGACTTAGGTATTAAAAACCAAAGAAATCCATGATCTTAAGCAATTTTTTGCCATTCCTCTCGCAGCTGCGTGTGAAACCAATCCTGGGACCGCTGGACATATAGTTTCAAAAGCAACTATGCTCGGTTCAACCTGACACGCCAGATCGGGTCGAAACCGATTGTCACTGATTGCCTGATCAGATGCCCCTGACGAGACATTGGAGAGGAACCATGAGCAAGAAATTCGCGTCCCACGCCGATACCGAAGAGAAGCAGATCAGCTTTACCAAGCTGGCCGAAGGCCTTTACGCCTATACCGCCGAGGGCGACCCCAATAGCGGTGTCATCATCGGCGATGACAGTGTGATGGTGATCGATACCCAGGCCACTCCGATCATGGCTCAGGACGTCATCCGCCGGATCCGCGAGATCACCGACCTGCCGATCAAGCACGTGGTTCTGACCCACTACCACGCCGTGCGCGTGCTGGGTGCCTCCGCCTACGACGCCGAGAACATCTACGCCAGCCAGCACACCTACGACCTGATCGTCGAGCGCGGCCAGCAGGACTACGAGTCCGAGGTCGGCCGCTTCCCGCGCCTGTTCAAGGGCGTCGACTCCGTGCCCGGCCTGACCTGGCCCAACATCGTCTTCAAGGAGGAGCTGACGGTGTACATGGGCAAGCGCGAGGTACGCATCATCCACCTGGGACGCGGCCACACCAAGGGCGACACCATCGTCTGGCTACCCGAGGAGGAGGTGATGTTCTCCGGAGACCTGGTCGAATATGGCGCCACCCCCTACACCGGCGACGCCTATCACGAATACTGGCCGGCCACCCTCGACCGCCTGCAGGCGATGGCCCCACAGAAGCTGGTACCGGGGCGCGGTGAGGCGCTGCAAACCCCCGAGCAGTGCCAGGAAGCGATCCAGGGTACCCGCGACTTCCTCAATGACATGTATGAAAGCGTCAAGGCGGGCAAGGCGGCCGGCAAGGCGCTCTCCGAGTGCTATGCCGAGACCTACGCCCTGCTCAAGCCGAAGTACGGCCACTGGGTGATCTTCGATCACTGCGTGCCCTTCGACATCACCCGCTGCTATGACGAGGCGGGCGGCGAGCACCCGGATCCGCGGATCTGGACCGCCGAGCGCGACACCGCCATGTGGCACTCGCTGCAGGAAGTGGTCGAGAACCAGTAAGACATTACTACCAACCTCGCCGAAGCCTCATCCGGCTAGCGGCGCCTGCGGCAGGCCGACCCAGGGTCGGTCCTGCCTCGGTCGGAGGAAGCATGCCATCTACCTACAAGAATCCCGTCTACCCGTATCGACGTCCGCCGGAGCTTGACCGTGACGACGTCCGCCACTGCCCGGTGGTGATCGTCGGCGCCGGCCCCACCGGCCTGGCCATGGCCATCGACCTGGCCCAGCAGGGCATCGCCAGCGTCGTACTGGATGACAACAACACCGTCAGCGTCGGCTCACGCGCCATCTGCTTCGCCAAGCGCACCCTGGAGATCCTCGATCGCCTGGGCTGTGGCCGGCCGATGATCGACAAGGGCGTGACCTGGCAGCACGGCCGGGTGTTCTTCCAGGAGCGGGAAGTCTACGACTTCAACCTGCTGCCGGAAGAGGGCCACCGCATGCCTGCCTTTATCAACCTGCAGCAGTACTACTTCGAGGAGTACCTGGTCGATCGCGCCATGGAGCTCGCCGATCGAATCGACCTGCGCTGGAAGCACAAGGTGACCGAGGTCGACAGCCGGCCCGAGCGCAGCGAGGTGCTGGTCAGCACGGAAGACGGCGACTATCGCCTGACCTGCGACTACCTGCTGGTGGCCGACGGCGCCAACAGCAAGATCCGTGAGCAGCTCGGCCTGGAGAGCAAGGGCCAGATCTTCCAGGACCACTTCCTGATCGCCGACGTGATCATGAAGGCCGACTTCCCCACCGAGCGCTGGTTCTGGTTCGACCCGCCCTTCCATCCCAACCAGTCGGTGCTGCTGCACAAGCAGCCGGACAACGTCTGGCGCAT
>SKVX01000120.1 GCA_007129225.1 Halomonas sp. | reverse complement strand
TCCCCGGGGCAAATACCCCCCCGCCCCTGACCCAGGTCGCAATGCTCGGAGAGCATCCCCTTTTCCGGCAGCTTGAGGGTAACGCCGAGCGCGCCGGCGTCAGACTGACCGCCTCTCCGGACCCGTCGACCCAGGCCTGCCTGATGACACCCGGTGCCGACGCCGGCTCATGCCCTGCAAGCGCCCTGCGAATCGCCCTGCTGACCGCCACCGAGGCCACCAATCTCGAGAGGGTCGAGGCCGACCTGGCTCTGGTGGTGCCTAGCAGGGGCTCACTGGCGGAGCTGGTCTCCCTGAACGTTGATGCCCCTGGGCAGCAGGCGGTGGCCAACCTCCTCAAGGCCCTGCGGCAAGGGGTGGTCGTCAGCAGCGGCGGCAGCCTGCTGGCGGCTCTGGCGATGGCGACAGGGAACAACGACGCCAACCCCCATGCAGCCATGGAGGAGGCCAGCCTCATGCTGGCGGAGCAGGGCTGGAGCTACCGCGACAGTGACATCGATCTGCTGGCCATCGAGGCCCTGGGTTATCCCCGCCACCTGGGCGGCCCCCACCACCAGGCAAGCCTGGCCATTCCCGACACCTCGGAGAGCACGTCATGAACCTGACCTTCACCGCCGAGGAACAGGCATTCCGCCAGGAAGTGCGTACTTTCCTCGATACCTCCCTGCCCGGCGACATCCGTGAGCGCGTGCGACTGGGCCGACGCCTCACCGCCAATGACCATATCCGCTGGCAGAACCTGTTGAGCGAGCGCGGATGGCTTGGTGCCAACTGGCCAACGGCCCATGGCGGCCCGGGGTGGAGCCCCGTCCAGCGTCACATCTTCGACGAGGAGTGCGCCGCCGCCCACGCACCGACCGTGGTGCCCTTCGGCGTCAGCATGGTCGCCCCGGTGCTGATGAAGTTCGGCAGCGAGGAGCAGCAGCGACACTATCTGCCGCGGATCCTCGACAACCGTGACTGGTGGTGCCAAGGCTACTCCGAGCCCGGCGCCGGTTCCGACCTGGCCGGCCTGCGCACCCGCGCAGTTCGGGATGGAGACCACTACGTGGTCAGCGGACAGAAGACCTGGACCACCCTGGGCCAGCACGCCAACATGATGTTCTGCCTGGTACGCACCGACCCCGAGGCCAAGAAGCAGGCCGGCATCAGTTTCCTGCTGATCGACATGGCAAGCCCCGGCATCAGTGTCCGCCCGATCGTGACCCTCGATGGCGCCCATGAAGTCAACGAGGTCTTTCTCGATGAGGTACGCGTGCCGGTGACCAACCGCGTGGGCGATGAGGGAGAGGGCTGGACCTGTGCCAAGTTTCTCCTGACCCATGAACGCACCGGCATCGCCGGCCTGGGTCATGCCAAGCAGGCGTTGAGCCACCTGAAGACACTGGCGACGACTATCCAGCATCGAGGCAGGCCGCTCCTGGAACTGCCGAGCTTCCGCCAACGCGTGGTCAAGGCGGAACTGGAACTGATGGCGCTGGAGGTTACCAACCTGAGGGTCATTGCCGCCGCCCGTGACGGCGGAGTTCCCGGCGCGGAGAGCTCCCTGCTGAAGGTACGCGGCTCGGAGCTACGCCAGGAGCTGAGCGAACTGACCCGCCGTGCACTGGGGCCGGCCGCACTCCCCTTCTTCCCCGATTTTCTTCACGGTGACACCGAACTCGACGACCCCGAGCTCTCCGAGGCGGCGGCCGCCAGCGCCCAGTACTTCAACCGCCGCAAGCTCTCCATCTACGGCGGTGCCAACGAGATACAGAAGAGCATCGTCGCCAAGACAATTCTCGGCATGTGAATCGCCGATCCTCGGCATGCAAGGAGCCCCCATGGACTTTTCCTACAGCGACGAGCAGCGCATGCTCGCCGATACCCTGGAGCGCCTGGTCGCCGACCAGGCGCCGCTGGAACGACACGGCAGTCAGCTGGACCCGGCACTCGCCGAGCGCTCGACACGGTGGCAGACGTTTGCCGAGTTGGGCCTGCTGCATATGCCCTTCGCCGAGGCCGTCGGCGGGCTGGGCGGCGACGGTACCGACCTGATGATCATCATGCAGGCGCTGGGACGCGGCCTGGTACCGGAACCCTACCTTGCCGGGCTGCTGCTCCCCGGCGACCTTCTCGCTCGACTTGCCGACTCTGACCAGCGCGCACGCTGGCTCACACCCCTGATGGAGGGCGAACACCAGCTGGCGCTGGGGTGGCAGGAACGGGACGCCCGCTACGATCCCCATGGCATCGCCACCACCGCCAGCCCCCAGGGCAATGGCTGGCGCCTGGAAGGTGGCAAGCAGTTGGTCATCGGCGCCGCCTCTGCCGCGGCCATCCTGGTCACCGCCCGCATCAGCCCAGAGCGACTAGGCGTCTTCCTGGTGCCCACCACCACCCCGGGGATGACCCGCCGCGATTACCGCACCATCGACGGCCAGCCCGCCAGCGACCTGCGCCTGGAGGGGGTGGCACTGGACGAGACGGCCTGTCTCAGCGAGGATGCCGCCAACGACCTCGATGCCACCCTCGCACTCGGCAGAGCCGCCCTCTGTGCGCATGCGGTGGGCGCCATGGAGGCGAGCTGCGACCAGACCCTCGCCTTCCTCAAGGAGCGTCGTCAGTTCGGCGTACCGCTCTCGAGTTTCCAGGTTCTGCAACACCGTATGGTCGACATGCACCTGCATCTCGAGCAGGCCCGTTCCATGGCGATTCTCGCCGCTACCAGCCTCGACCTTCCTGTCGCCCAGCGGGACTACCGCATCGCCGCGGCCAAGGCCTACTGCGGGGAAGCCGCCCGCTTCGTTGCCGAACAGGCCATCCAGCTGCATGGCGCCATGGGCATGACCGACGAATGTCAGGTCTCCCACTACGCCAAGCACCTGGTGATGTTCGACCACTACCTGGGCGACAGCGATCATCACCTCGAGTATGTCAGCGAGCAGTTGAGCGCCGCCTGACACGAAAAAGGGCCCCTCGCGGGGCCCTTTGCCTCTTCCAGGATCAACCGTCACAGCTTGCTCTCGAGCTCCGGCAGAACCTCGAACAGGTCGCCGACCAATCCATAATCCGCGACCTGGAAGATCGGTGCCTCCTCGTCCTTGTTGATCGCCACGATCACCTTGGAGTCCTT
>SKVX01000184.1 GCA_007129225.1 Halomonas sp. | reverse complement strand
GCAGCCTTGAATGCCACTGGCGCGCAGCGGGCGATAAAGCTCAGTACGCTGCTGGTCTTGCTCTACACGGAACTTCTCGAAGGGCACCGTGAGGCGTTTCACCCGGCGATCGGGGAGCTGCGTCCTCATCCGGGGCAACGGAAACTGCACCAGTGGTTATGGTCGCTTTCGGAAAGCAGTCAACTGCTTGTCGCGTGGCAAGCAGCGTCGGTGCCGCTTCCTGAAATGGAGAATGGCATCGAGCAGCACCGCCCGCTGCCCCAGGATGCCTACACGTTACGCTGTGCACCACAGGCCCTGGGGGCGGTGTGGGATGTGGTCGAGCAGCATGCACAGACGGTGCGGATAGAACTGAATGCGGTGACCGACAACCCGCTACTGTTTCCTGACAATGATACTGTCCTTCATGGCGGGAATTTTTTCGGCCAGCACCTGGCTTTTGCCAGCGACCATCTCAACAATGCCTTGATCCAGATGGCCCTGTATAGCGAACGACGCATCGCAAGGGTGACTGACCCGCTGAGAAACAAGGGGCTTCCCGCCTTCATGCAGCCTTGCGATACCGGCTTGCATAGCGGATTCATGGGTGCCCAGGTGACTGCCACGGCGCTGGTGGCTGAGTTGCGTAGCCAGGCAATCCCGGCCTCGATCCAATCGATTCCGACCAATGCCGATAACCAGGATATTGTGCCGCTAGGCACGATAGCGGCAAGGCGCGCCAGTACCAGTATCGATTATCTCTACCAGATATTGGCCATTGAAGCGTTGGTGCTGGTGCAGGGCGCCGAGCTGAAGGGCGTAAATGTGCTGAGTCAAGCGTCCCTGGCGCTCTGCGCCTGGGTTCGCACCCAGGCACCGACTCTTGAGCAGGATCGTCCGCTGGCAGAAGACATCGCCAGGGTTTCTCATGCGCTTTCCGACCCCGAAGAAGTAGCTTCGTTGATGGTGTTGCTGGACCCATAGACTGGCTGCCCCGTCCAGGCCGCTGCGCTACCCGACATGGCGAAACTCCCCAGCTCCCGCTTATGCTGGGGAGACCGGGAATGGGCGCGGTGTCGTCCAGTGCGCAGAACAAGGAGATCGTCATGCGGCTCAGGGTGCTGTCAGACCTGCATCTGGAACATTTCGACGAGGGGCGGGGGCTGCCGGAGGTGGCGTCCGACGCGGTTATCCTCGCCGGCGATATCCACCGCGAGGCAGAGGGCCTGGCATGGGCGGCGGCGCGCTTTGCCGACCAGCCGATTATCTATGTGCCGGGCAACCACGAGTTCTACGGCACCAGCATGCCCGTGCTGCGCCACACGCTCGCCCAGGAAGCCGAGCGACTGGGCATCTCTCTGCTCGACAACCGTTCGCTGACGCTGAACGGGGTACGTTTCCACGGTACCACCCTATGGACGGACTTCGCTCTCTACGCCGATGAGCCGGACAACGATCCGGCGCTGACCGAGCAGAAAGCGCGTTGGCTGATGCCGGATTTCAGCATCATCGAACAGCCGGCTGGGGAGATCTTCAGCCCCCTGGAGAGCCAGCGGCTGCACGCCAAGTCCCTGGCCTGGCTCGAGGCGGAACTGGCCATTCCCTTCGACGGGCCGCGGGTGGTGGTCAGTCATCATGCGCCGCTGGCCGAGTGCATTCCGCCCCGCTACCGGGGCGACGCCCTGTCGCCCGCCTTCGCCTCGCACCTGCCGGCGTTGATGGTGCGTGCGGACCTGTGGATCCATGGCCATGTGCACGAGCCGGTGGACATGGCGTTCGCCGGTACCCGTGTCATCGCCAACCCGGGCGGCTATCCCGGCGAGTTCGATCCACCGCTGTTCGTGCCGGACCTGGTCATCGAAGTGTGAGCGGTGACCACATGGCTGGTGAAGTCCACCTCGTTGATGTTGTCACCCAGGAAATCGAGCAGGGCACGCACCGAAGGCAACAGCCCACGCCGTGACGGAAAGACGGCATGCAGAATCCCGCCCCGTGGCTGCCAGCCTGGCAGCACGTCGATGAGGGTGCCATCGGCGAGATCCCTCCCTGCCACCAGCAGGGCAAGCTTTACGACACCCAGCCCCTCTCTCGCCGCCTGATGCAGGGTTTCAGCGTTGTCGGTCACCAGCCGTGGGTGGTGAGGGACCTTGGCGGTGACGCCCTCGGGGCCATCGAGCAGCCAGCAGTGCTGTTTGTCGACCTGCTCGAAATCGAGGCTCGGCAGTCCGGCCAGGTCGCCGGGGGAGCGGGGCAGTGGATGCCGTTCGAACAAGGCAGGGGACGCCATCAGTCGCTGTGGACTGTTCGATAGCACCTTCATGGCCAGGTCGCTGTCCTCCAGCGGTGGAAAGCGTACCCGGATGGCGATGTCGAGACCTTCCTTGACCACATCGACACGGCGGCTGGTGGCCTCGACCTGTATCTCCACATCGGGGCACTGCGTCATGAAGCGCACCAGCAGTGGCGAGATCATGTAGTGCAATAGGCTGGGTGGGCAACTGAGCCGCACGGTTCCGCGGGGCTGGCCCAGGTTGCGCTTGATCAGCTCATCGGCGGCTTCGGCCTCCACCAGCATCGCGGTGCAGTGGCGGTAATACGCCTGGCCAAGCTCGGTGACCGACAGGTGCCGGGTCGAGCGGTTGATCAAGCGAGTCTCCAGTCGTGCCTCCAACTGCGCGACGCGTCGGCTGAGTTTCGATTTCGGGATGCCGAGCGCACGCCCCGCCGCCGCGAACCCGCCATGGTCCACCACCTTGACGAAATAGAAGAGATCGTTGAGATCCTGCATTTAGTGTTCCACTCATGGGACGGTAAGTTCGAATTATACCCTCTACTGCGCCTTACGTTCCTTATCTAGTCTTGATGTATCGGGGCCTTGTGCCCCTGTGAACAAGCAGGAGCCTCATCATGAAGACACTCCAGGGGGTATACAGCGCTGCTCGCGGCCATTGGGTCGGAGACGGTTTTCCCGTTCGTTCGCTGATCAGCTACGACCGCATGGGTGCGCAGCACATCAGCCCCTTCCTGATGCTGGACTATGCCGGCCCCTTCGATTTTTCCGCCGGTGGAAGGCCCCGTGGCGTGGGTCAGCATCCGCATCGCGGTTTCGAGACGGTAACCCTGGTTTACCAGGGCGAGCT
>SKVX01000332.1 GCA_007129225.1 Halomonas sp. | reverse complement strand
TTGCAGCCGGTGAAACGGCAGAACACGCTGGCGCGTCCGGCCTGGCCGCCTTCCCCCTGCAGGGTATAGAAGGCCTCCTTGACGCTATACATCGGGCGTGTCCCTGGAAGGCGAGGCGGCGAGGTCGGGCCGCTGTGCAGTGGCGGCGGGGACGGGCCGCTGTAGATAACCAAGCGGGTCGGTGGCGCCATTGGCGGCAAAAGCGGCGAGGCGCTCACGACAGCTGCCGCAGCGGCCGCAGGCAAGCTCCTGGCCCAGGTAGCAGGTCCAGGTATCGGCGTAGTCGAGGCCCATGGCCAGGCCATCGGCGAGGATATCCGCCTTGGTCGAGCCCAGGTAAGGGGCGTTGATCCGCACCGGCTCGAAGTTGGCGATGCCCGCCACCGCATTCATGCGCTCTACGAACTCGGGGCGGCAGTCGGGGTAGAGCACGTGATCGCCGCCGTGGGCGCCGTAGTCCACGCGCCCGGCGCCGATGTTCACCGCCTTGGCGATGGCCAGCGACAGCAGGATCATGTTGCGGTTGGGCACCACCGTGGCAGACAGGTTGTCGCTGCCGTAGTCGCCTTCGGGCATGTCGCGGCTGGCATCGGTCAGGGCCGAATTGTCGATCAGGCCGTGAATGGCGCGAATGTCGACCACCTGATGCGGTACGCCGAGCTGGCGACACACCTTGGCGGCCACCTCGAGCTCGCGGGCATGGCGCTGGCCGTAGTCGAAGGAGAGGGCATGTACCGCCAGCCCCTCGCGCAGGGCGCGGTGCAGTACGGTATAGGAATCCATGCCGCCGGAGTAGATCACCACGGTGGCGGGCACGGAGGAAGTAACGGACTGGGTCATGGGAAACTCGTTGTCGGAGAATTTATCGGGCGGCTCTCGGTGAAAGCCGCTGGCCGGGGTCCGGTCCGGCGCGGGCCAAGTTTACGCAATAGGGCGAAATCTGGCCAGGGGCGGCGCCAGTTGCTAAGATTCCCGCCCCTCTCCAAAGCATCCAGGGGGCTATCTGAAACCGATCGAGCGCTGAAATCGATAAGCGCACAGAAGCTCAGCTAGCCCCTGGTGCCATCGTCCTGAAAACGGTGACCTAATGAAAGCCCCTGAACTGCTGTCCCCCGCGGGGACGTTCAAGAACATGCGCTACGCCTTCGCCTACGGCGCCGACGCCGTCTACGCCGGCCAGCCGCGCTACTCGCTGCGCGCGCGAAATAACGACTTCAAGGTCGACAACCTGCACAAGGGCATCGCCTACGCCCACGAGCGGGGCAAGCAGTTCTACGTCGCCTCCAACATCGCGCCGCACAACAGCAAGCTCAAGACCTACCTGCGCGACATGGAATCGGTCATCGAAGCCGGGCCCGATGCGCTGATCATGTCCGACCCCGGGCTGATCATGATGGTGCGCGAGCGCTGGCCCGAGCAGGAGATTCACCTCTCGGTGCAGTCCAACGTGGTCAACTACGCCGCAGCCCGGTTCTGGCAGAAGCAGGGCATCAGCCGCATCATCCTCTCCCGTGAACTCTCCCTGGCCGAGATCGGCGAGATCCGCGCCGAGTGCCCCGACCTGGAGATCGAGACCTTCGTCCACGGCGCCCTGTGCATCGCCTATTCCGGCCGTTGCCTGCTCTCCGGCTACTTCAACCACCGCGACCCCAACCAGGGCACCTGCACCAACGCCTGTCGCTGGAAGTACAACACCGTGGCCGCCTCCCACGACGAGACCGGCGACCTGGTACCGGCCAACTCCGCGCGCGCCCACGCCGGCAGCGGGGTCTGGACGCCGGATCAGGGCGGGCTGATCGCCTCCGGTGGTGGCAGCGCCGACATGACCGAAAGCACCGCCACCGCCGGCGGCTTCGAAGGGCAGGACGAACTCTCGGCGCTGATCGAGGATCGCACCCGGCCGGGCGAGCTGATGCCGGTCTTCGAGGACGAGCACGGCACCTACATCATGAACTCCAAGGACCTGCGCGCCGTCCAGCACGTGCCCCAACTGACCCAGATGGGCGTCACCTCGCTGAAGATCGAAGGGCGCACCAAGTCCCACTACTATGTCGCCCGCACCGCTCAGGTCTATCGCCGTGCCATCGACGACGCCGTTGCCGGTCGTCCCTTCGACATGCGCCTGATGGACGAACTCGACAACCTCGCCAACCGTGGCTACACCGAAGGCTTCTACCGTCGCCACGTCCACGATGAATACCAGAACTACCAGCAGGGCAACTCCATCGGCGTGCACCAGCAGTTCGTCGGCGAAGTGATGGGCTACGATCCCGGCCGCGGCGTCATGGAAGTCGACGTCAAGAACCGCTTCGAAGTCGGCGACGGCATGGAACTGATGCTGCCCGGCGGCAACCGCCGCTTCACCCTCGAGCACATCGAGAACAAGAACGGCGAATCCGTCGGCGCCGCCCCCGGCTCCGGGCACATTGTCCGTATTCCCATCCCCGGCGAACCCATCGACCCCGAGCGCATCGAATACGCGCTGCTGATGCGGGATCTGGTTTAGGGTAGGGCAATACCGCCGGGAGTCCTTCGGCCTCCAGTCGTGATCTGAAGATACTCCAACAACGACGTGGCACCGTCGGTGGAGAAGGCAGCTGTTGGAGCGCTGGTTTCCATCGCGACTGGCGCCGATAGGCGCCTCGGCGGAGGCTGCCGCGGTAGGCAACAACCGCGGTCATCGGCAACACCGCCGGGAGTCCTGCGGCCTCCAGTCGTGATCTAAAGATACTCCGACAGCGGTGTGGTTTGCCTTGATGGAAAGAGCCGCTGTAGGAGCGCTCGGTTCGGCGCTCCGGCTCCGCATCGCGACTGGCGCCGGTAGGCGCCTTGGCGGAGGCCGCCAACGTGGCAGTGATCGCCAGCGCCGGGTGCCGTTGTTGGAACGTATCGTTGGCTCATGCAGGAGCGGAAGGCTCGACTAGGATGCTAGAATCGAGCTTCGTGTCGAGTCGCCATGTCGGCCTTGCAAACGTCAAGGGATTAGGGGCTACTCTATATCATGGTAGCCAAAAAGTTTGCCTGACCTTCTGCTGAACGAGGTTGGGGCACGGCTCCCGGGCACTTTTGCTCCCTGTTCAGAGGTCGCCATGTCAGCGGATGTCCATCGAATCACCACCAAGGGC
>SKVX01000424.1 GCA_007129225.1 Halomonas sp. | reverse complement strand
CATGCCGTCGACGACATCTCCTTCGACCTGCGTGAGGGCGAGATACTGGGGCTGGCCGGCGAGTCCGGTTCGGGCAAGACCACCACCGGCGAGATGCTGGTGCGCCTGCAGGACATCACGGCGGGCGAGATCCGCTTCGATGGCGTCGACATCACCCGGTTTGCCGGGCGCGAGCTCAAGGCATTCCGCCGCAGCGCCCAGATGATCTTCCAGGATCCCTACCAGACTCTGAACCCGCGCTTCACCATCTTCGATATCGTCGGTGAGCCGCTCATCATCCACCGGCTGGCGGAGGGCGAGGTACTGGAGCGAAAGGTGATCGAGTCGCTGGAGCGTGCCGGCCTGAAGCCGGCGGAGATCTACCGCGACCGCTTCCCCCACGAGCTGTCCGGCGGGCAGCGACAGCGGGTGGCCATCGCCCGGGCCATCGTGCTGGAGCCACGCCTCATCGTCGCCGACGAACCGGTCTCGATGCTCGACGTCTCGATCCGTGCCGGGGTGCTCAACCTGATGCACCGCTTCCGTAACGAGCTGGGCATCTCCTTCGTCTATGTCAGCCACGACCTGCCGACGATCCGCTACGTGGCCGACCGTGTGGCGATCATGTACCTGGGCGAGATCGTCGAGGTGGGGCCCACCGAGCAGGTGATCCACGAGCGCAAGCATCCCTATACCCAGCTGCTGCTCGATGCCAGCCCCGAGCCCGATCCGGCGGTGGTCAAGCCGCCGCTGGAGAGCGCCGGGGAGATCCCCAGCGCGGTGGACCCGCCCAATGGCTGCCACTTCCACACCCGTTGCCCCATGGCCATGAGCCACTGCGGCTGGGAGGGGCGCGATGTGGTCACGGCCATGAGTGAATGGCGAATCGCAGGCAAGGAGATCGAGCACCTGGGCACGCCGGAGCTGGCCGGGCTGGATGTCTATCTGCCGGTACGCGGAGAAAGCATCGATGAGGCCAGGCAGGAACTCACCGCGATACTCACCGCGAAGCATCCGTCACTGGTGGAGGCGGCGGATGTGTCTGCCGACGGCTCGGTGTCCCTGGCGGTGCACTTCAGCTCCCAGGTCTCTCCCCAGCGCCGACTGATCGCCCGCGAGCACTCGGTGGCCTGCTATCTTTATGAGGAAGAAGCGGCCGGTAGTTAGAAGCGGCCGATAGCGTCCAGGCAAGGCGGGGGCAATATTGCCCCTGCCTTCGCACTCGCCGTACGAGCCCATTACCGGAGTTTGAGCCCGACGAGAGGTATCGGAATGGAATCACCACCACCCCGTCGCTCCAGCCTGGGCATTGTGTCCCTGCTCATGGCGCTGTTCGGCGCCGTGTTCCTGGCTGGATTGGTCGTCGTGGCCTCGATTATCGCGGACAGTGCGCCGGGTGACACCGGGGGGCACTCGCCGGGCATCAGTCTGGTCGGTGTGGAACTGCTGTTCCTCATTGGCCTGCAGTTGATCGCTGCCGGCATGGGGGTTGCTTCGCTGCGCCGGCCCGGAGAGGGCCGGCTGTTCGGGCTGTTGGGCACCGCCACGGCGGTGTTCATTATACTGATGGCCTTGTTGCTGACGCTGGCGGGTCGCCTGGCCTGACCAGAGGCTCCCTGGTGTTGTTCTAAGGGGGGCCTTCAGCGGCAGCCATCTCATCAGCGACGCTTGACGTAGAGCCCGGCCATGCAGGTAACCAGGCCCACCACGGAGAGCAGCATGCCGCCGTTGACCAATAGTGGTTGGCGCTCCACCCAGGGCACGAAGGGCTGGGATGTGTCGCGGCAGACGCCATCCAGGTAATCCCAGTAGCCACCCTGAATCAGGGTGCATTCGCGTACGTCGCTGAGCTCCCAGAAGTAGAGGCCCATCAGTGTCAGCGGCGGCACGATCAACAGCAGTAATCCAATTTTCAGCATTCGCTTTCCAGAAGTGGTTTAGGGACGGGGGCAGTTGGGCGTTCGCCCCGCCTGGCGAGCCTGCTCGTAGCGACTCATGGCGCTGTCCATCTGTGCCTGCAGCCCCTGCATGCGCTGGCCGTGGCTGGGGTGGGTGGACATCCAGGCCGGTGGCTGGCCGCCATTGGCGCTCATGTTCTCCCACAGATGGAGGCTCGCTCGGGGGTCGAAGCCGGCATCGGCCATCAGGCGCAGGCCGATCACGTCGGCCTCACTTTCGTGACGGCGCGAGAAAGGCAGCAGAATGCCGTACTGGGCGCCGAGGCCGAGCGCACCCATCAACTGCTGGCCGCCCTGTCCCTGCATGCCCGACGCAGAGCCCAGCACGGAGAGAGCCAGTTGGGTCGAGGTATGGGTTGAGACCCGCTCATTGGCGTGGTTGGCAACGACATGGCCGATCTCGTGAGCCACTACGGTAGCGAGCTGATCCTGATTCTCGGCGATAGCGAGCAGGCCGGTGTTGACCCCCATGTAGCCGCCCGGCAGGGCGAAGGCGTTGGCCTGCTCCGATTCGAAGACCCGAATCTGCCAGTCCTTGTTTCGCTCTCGCTCGGGTAGTACGGCAACCAGGGCATCCGCCACGCACTGGGCATAGCGTTGCGCTGCCGGGCCGGCCGCCGGCAGGTCCTGCTGATACTTATCGAAGGCCTCGCGTCCCATCTCGTTGAGCTGCGCATCGGACATCAGGGTAAGCTGCTGCCGGCCGGTGGGGGAGGTCGTACAGGCAGCGAGGGTCAGGACCAGGGCGGTCACGGCAAGTGGGCGAATCCAGCGCATAGCGAAAATCTCCTGTGTCCGGGACTATTGAGACCCTGGACGGGGACGGCGGTTCGCCACAAGATACCCCGAACCACGGTAAGGTCAACCATGAACCGTGAATGCCTGGCCGAGGAGGAGCTGCCGATGGATGCTGAGTTGACGAGACGCTTGATGGGACTGCTGGATCATGTGGAGCACTGGCTGCCTCCGGTGCCCGAAGAGGTCGACTGGGAGCGGGATGTGGCCGCCCTGTGGCAGCGTCACGCCCTGGGCGGAAGGCTGCTTCCGGTACCGCCCCGGGATGCCTTGTCGCTGGACGACCTGCTGGGCATCGAACGTCAGAAACTGGCGCTGGTGGACAATACCCGCGCTTTCCTGCAGAAGCTGCCGGCCAACCATGCCCTGCTATGGGGCTCCCGTGGCAGCGGAAAGTCGT
>SKVX01000277.1 GCA_007129225.1 Halomonas sp. | reverse complement strand
CGGGATCGTGATAATCCTGAGAATATCGCGCGTCCTCGACCACCTCCATCTTGTCACGCAACTTGTCGATGATGGGGTTCGCCGCGTGAAAGTCGTCCTCGTAGTGCTCGGCCACCAGGCTTCCGAAGGCAAGTGGCACGGCGGTCATGTACTGGAGGCAATGGTCCCGGTCCGCCGGGTTGGCCAAGGGCCCGGATTTGGAGATGATGCGTATTGCCGAATCATGGGTGGTCAATACGATCCTGTCGATTTCATCAAGACGATCCTTGACCTGTGGATACAGCGTAACGGCGGCCTCACAGGCTGTCTGGGCATGGAATTCCGCCGGGAAGGATATCTTGAACAGCACGTTCTCCATGACGTAGCTGCCGAACTCACGCTGGAAGGTGAACTTGCGCTCCTCTTCCGGCTTGGTCGCCAGATCCTTGTTGGTATGACTGAACAACACGTCATAAAAGCCCCACTGCGGGGCCGACAGTGCCCCGGGCACCCCCATCTCGCCACGCAGGGCGATATCGGCCAGTCGGACCCCGCGGGAGGTGGCATCCCCGGCTGCCCAGCTTTTCCGGGAGCCGGCGTTGGGAGCGTGGCGATAGGTCCGGAGGCTCTGGCCATCGACCCAGGCGTGGGACAGTGCGGAGAGTACCTGCTCACGGTCGGCACCCATCATCCTGGCGATCACGGCCGTGGTAGCCACCTTGACCAGTACCACATGGTCGAGGCCAACGCGATTGAACGAGTTGTCCAGCGCCAGGACACCCTGGATCTCGTGGGCCATGATCATGGCTTCGAGGACGTCGCGCATGGTCAGTGGCGACTCTCCCATGGCGACCCGCTTCTGGGAGAGGTGGTCAGCCACCGCAAGGATGCCACCCAGGTTGTCGGAGGGATGCCCCCACTCGGCGGCCAGCCAGGTGTCATTGTAGTCGAGCCAACGCACGATACAGCCGATATCCCAGGCCGCCTTGACCGGGTCGAGGCGAAAGGATGTGCCGGGCACCCGGGCGCCGTGGGGCACCATGGTGCCTTCGACGAGCGGGCCCAGGTGTTTGGTGCACTCCGGGAAGCGAAGGGCCAACAGGCCACAGCCCAGCGTATCCATCAGGCAGTTGCGGGCCGTATCCCAGGCTTCGGCGCTATCGACCCGGTAGTTGAGAACGTAGTCGGCAATTTTCTGCAGCTCGATGTCGTAGTCCGGGCGCACATTGGCTTCCACGGTGCTGCTCATGATGGTCTCCTGTTTCGACGTTGAACCCATGCCTTCACCAATCCTTGCCTTCACTATAGAAAACGCCCCGGGTCCTGCGAGCCGGGGCGTACTTCAATGCAGTCTTTCAGCAATCAGACAATGCTTTCTAGAAGCTGTCGCCGGGCACCCGTATATGGCCCTCCATCAGCACCCGTGCGCTGCGGCTCATGATCGCCTTGGTCACCACCCAGTCGTCGCCAACGCGAGTGGCTTCGGCACCAACTCGAAGGGTGCCCGACGGGTGTCCGAAGTGCACCGAGGTACGGTCCCCACCGCCCGCCGCCAGATTGACCAGCGTTCCCGGTATCGCTGCGGCGGCACCGATGGCAACGGCGGCCGTGCCCATCATGGCATGGTGCAGCTTGCCCATGGAGAGCGCACGCACCAGCAGGTCCACATCACTGGCCTTGACCGCCTTGCCGCTGGAAGCAATGTAGTCCACCGGCCTGGCAACAAAAGCCACCTTGGGCGTGTGCTGACGGCTGGCAGCCTCGTCGATGTGCTGGATAAGCCCCATGCGCACTCCACCATGGGCACGAATCGTCTCGAACATCGCCAGTGCATCGGGATTGCCGTTGATGGCGTCCTGCAGCTCGTTACCGGTGTAGCCGAGGTCTTCGGCGTTGAGGAAGATGGTCGGGATGCCTGCGTTGATCAGGGTCGCCTTCAGAACGCCCACACCCGGCACCTCGAGTTCGTCCACCACGTTGCCGGTAGGAAACATCGCGCCTTCACCGTCGGCGGGGTCCATGAACGCCACCGGCACCTCCGCCGCCGGAAAGGTGACACCGTCGAGCTCGAAGTCACCGGTCTCCTGTACGGCGCCGTCGGTGATCGGCACCTCTGCAATGATGGTCTTGCCAATATTGGCCTGCCAGATACGCACCGTGGCCACGCCGTTCTGCGGTACGCGTGCCGGATCCATCAGACCATTGCTGATTGCGAAGGGCCCCACCGCCGCCGACAGGTTCCCGCAGTTGCCGCTCCAGTCGACGAAAGCCTTGTCAATGGAGACCTGTCCGAACAGGTAGTCGACATCGTGGTCCGGCTGGGTGCTCTTCGACAGGATCACCGTCTTGCTGGTACTGGAGGTCGCCGCACCCATGCCGTCGATCTGCTTCTGGTAGGGATCGGGGCTGCCGATCACCCGCATCAAGAGCCTGTCCCGCGCCACCCCGGGAGCCTGGGCCGCTTCGGGGAGATCCTGCAGGCGAAAGAACACCCCCTTGCTGGTACCTCCACGCATATAGGTGGCGGGGATTCGGATTTGTGAAACATGAGCCTGGGGAGCATGTGCCATGAACATCGCTTCCTTGAGAAAGTGAGGGTAGAGACAGATCGACCCGGACCTTGTTTGGGGCCGGGTCGATAGGGTCCGTCAGACTGTCAACGCTCAGCCGACCGCTACGACCTCGGACTCGAGGAAGTCCTTGGCGAAGCGCTGCAGCACGCCGCCGGCCTCGAAAATCGAGAGCTCCTCGGCGGTATCGAGACGGCAGGTCACCGGCACTTCCAGGCGCTCACCGTTCCTGCGGTTGATCACCAGCGTCAGGGTGGCACGGGGCCTCGGTTCGCCCACCACATCGAAGGTCTCGGTGCCGTCGATAGCCAGCGTCTTGCGTGTGGTGCCAGCCTCGAACTGCAGCGGCAGCACCCCCATGCCGATCAGGTTGGTACGGTGAATACGCTCGAAGCCTTCCGCGGCAATGGCCTCCACCCCGGCCAGGCGCACGCCCTTGGCCGCCCAGTCCCGGGAAGAGCCCTGGCCGTAGTCGGCACCGGCGATGATGATCAGTGGCTGCTTGCGCTCCATGTAGGTCTCGATCGCCTCCCACATGCGGGTGACCTTGCCTTCCGGCTCGACCCGCGCCAGCGACCCCTGCTT
>SKVX01000005.1 GCA_007129225.1 Halomonas sp. | reverse complement strand
ATAAACTTCACGCGAGGCCTGGAAAGCCGCATCCATGACATCTCGTGGTAGCCGTGCCAGCCGTGCGCCCTCGGCTACCAGTTGCCGCATGGCTCGTGGATTCTGTGCATCGTAACGGGCCTGCATCCAGACATGCGCGTCTGAGGCGGCCTGGCGGATGATGTCCTGGTCGTGCTCGGACAGGCTCTGATAAGCCTCCTTGTTGATGTAAAGTGACAATTGCGCGCCACCTTCCCACCAGGCGGGATAGTAATAATAGGGCGCGACCTTGTGCAGTCCCAGGCTGAGATCGTCATAGGGGCCGACGAACTCGACTGCGTCGATGGTGCGTCGCTCAAGGGCCTGGTAGACCTCACCCGCGGGCAGATTCTGAGAAATGACGCCGAGCTTTTCCAGCACACGGCCTCCGAAACCGCCGATGCGGATTCGCAACCCGTCGAGATCCTCGACCGAGTTGATTTCATTGCGGTACCAGCCGCCCATTTGGGCCCCGGTGTTGCCCATTGGAAAATTGACGATGTTGTAGTGCGCGTAGAACTCGCGCATCAGCTCCAGGCCGTTGCCGTCATACATCCAGGCGGTGAGTTGGCGCGAATTCATGCCAAAGGGAATGGCGCAGTCGAAGGCGAAGGCTTCATTCTTGCCGAAAAAATAGTAGGGCGCCGTGTGGGCGCCCTCGACCGTGCCTTCCTCGACGGCATCGGCCACGCCGAATGCGGGCACCAGCGCACCCGCCTGATAGACACTGATCTCGAAGCGTCCGCGGGTGGCCTCACGCACATTGTCGGCGAATCGCTCGGCCGTGCCGTAGAGTGCATCCAGCGAAGGGGGGAAACTGGAGGCCAGGCGCCAACGAATGCTCTCACCAGCACTGACCAGTGCGGGCGCGCTGCCGGTGGCCAGAATTCCCGCCATACCGGCGCCTTTCAGAAATCTCCTGCGTCCAGTCATGGTGTCTTTCTCCTCATGTATTTGTGTCGATTCAGTGGCCGCTTTATCCAATGCCGGGTCGGTGCTGCCTACCAGTTTCCGCCGCCTGCATCGCCCCAGTCATCGTCGATATCGTCACTCCAGCCCCCGGGCTCGGAATCGAACTGGATGGTGTCCGGGTCGACCTCGGTCGCTGTGTCAGCACCGTGTGTGACCAGTTCCGGAAACGCGATCAACAGACCCAGCAGCGTGAGCTGGATGACGACAAAAGCGAGCGAGCCGCGATAGATGTCGGTCGTTCGGATGCCCTCGACGTGTCGGCGTGTAATTACGTCGGTATAGCCTTTGATCGGCGCCACGCTGCGCAGATAGAACAGTGCAAAGCCGAATGGCGGCGTTAGAAAGGAGGTTTGCAGGTTGATCGCGATCATGATGCCAAACCACACCATGTCAATGCCGAAACTCTGCGCGACCGGCGCGAGTAGAGGGACCAGAATGAAGGCGATCTCGAAAAAGTCGAGGAAAAAGCCAAGCACGAAGATGAGCGCATTGACGAACAACAGAAACCCCAGTTCTCCGCCCGGCAGCTGATCGAACAGGTGCTGAACCCAGTCCTTGCCGTCAATGGCAGTAAAGGTGAAGCTGAAAACGGTGGCACCGATGAGAATGAACATCACAAATACGGAAAGGCGGGTGGTGGCCTGCAGGGCTTGCACCAGGCGCTGCAAGGTCAGGCGCCGCCGCGCCAGTGCCATCAGCAGCGCGCCGACCGCGCCCAGGGCGCCTGCCTCGGTGGGTGTGGCCAGGCCCACGAAGATCGTGCCGAGCACAAGAAAGATCAGCATCAGCGGCGGGATCAGCACAAAGATGACGCGCTCGGCAAGCTGAGACAGCAGTCCCATACCGAGCCAGCGGTTGGCCAGCGCCAGCGCCAGGCCGACGAAGGCGGAAAAGGCCAGCGCCGCCACCATGATTTCATCCGTCTGCGGCTGCGCTGCAGGGGATAGTTCCGGGTAGAAATGCGCGAAAGCACTGCCGCTGCCGGCCAGCACGAGGAGCATGAGCAGCAGTGAGGTGAGACCGATGCGGCCGTCGGCCTCCTTGTACTTGAGCGCTGCGGCGGGAAGAGCAGGAGCCTGCTTGGGTGAGAAATAGGCCAGCGCCATGACATATAGCGCATACATGCCGATCAGGATGAAGGCCGGCAGAAAGGCGCCGCGATACATGTCACCCACGCTGCGACCGAGCTGATCGGCCAGGACGATCAGCACGATGGAGGGGGGGAGTGCCTGGGCAAGCGTCCCCGAAGCAGTGATCACGCCACTGGCGAGAGAGCGGCTATAGCCATAGCGAAGCATGATGGGCAGCGAAATAAGCCCCATGGAAATGACCGATGCCGCCATGACGCCGGTGGTGGCTGCCAGCAGCGCGCCTACCAGTACCACGGCCAGCGCCAGCCCGCCGCGCACCGGGCCGAACAGCTGTCCGATGGTGTCGAGCAAATCCTCAGCCAGTCCGCTGCGCTCCAGGATCAGGCCCATCAAGGTAAAAAACGGGATTGCCAGCAGAGTTTCGTTCTGCATGATGCCGAGCACACGCAGGGGCAGCGCTTGAAACAAGGTGGCCGGCAGCAGCCCCAATTCCACGCCGATGAAGCCGAATAACAAGCCGCACGCGGCCAGTGAGAAGGCCACCGGAAAACCGGTGAGTAACAGCAAGGCCATGGCGGCGAACATGATCGGCGCCAGGTTGCCAGCAAGCCACTGCATCAGGGGTGCCCCCTGGCGACTTCCTTTTCCGCTGCAGTTTGTGCGTCTTCGTTGGGCCGCTCTAGCGGGTTGGTGCAGAGACCGCACAGAAAGCCGATGCGTTTGATCAGTTCCGACACACTTTGCAGGCCGAGCAGCAGGAAACCGGCTGGCAACATGGCGTATACCGGCCAGCGAATGAGCCCTCCGGCGCTGGAGGACATCTCGCCGCTGACGTAGGCGCGTGACACCATGGGCCACGAAAAGCGGATCATGAAATAACACAGTGGCAGCAGAAACAGCGTGATGCCGGCGATGTCAATGATCGTGCGGGTGCGAGCCGATAGACGTGCCGCGAGCACATCGATGCGCACATGGCCGTTTTGCAGAAAGGTGGCGCCCGCCGCGAGCATGAAGGCAGCAGCATACAAGTACCACTGTAGCTCGAGCCGGGCATTGGAACTCAGGCT
>SKVX01000503.1 GCA_007129225.1 Halomonas sp. | reverse complement strand
TGGTTTTCACTGCTGCCACCTCGAGTTGAAATAGTTTTTCATGCCATGCATATGCATTGCATGAATATCACGCACCAACCCTAGGAAGCAGCGTTGAAGGTGTCAAACGCTGGATTAAACGTTTACTTCGTTTGCAAAACGCGCCGCAACCTTTCTCTCACCGCCGCTGTCAGTGGACGCTTGCCACGCCAAAGCAGGAAAGATTCCGCCGCCTGCTCCACCAGCATGCCCAGCCCATCGATCGGCAAGGCCCCAAGCCCCCCTGCCCAGCGTAGAAAAACGGTCGGCTCGGCACCGTACATCATGTCGTAGGCCGTGGCCCCTTCGGCGAAGAGATCGTCAGGCAGGGGCGGCAGGTCACCGGAGAGACTGGCGCTTGTACCGTTGACCACCAGGTCGAAAGGCCCCGTCACCGCCTCGAATCCTCCCCCCTGGATCACGCCCAGGGCCTTGAAGTCGGCAGCCAGAGCCTCGGCCTTTGACCCGGTACGGTTGGCCACCAGTATGCTGACCGGCCCGGCCGCCAGCAGCGGTTCCAGCACCCCGCGCACCGCACCGCCGGCCCCCAGCACCAGGATTCGGGCGCCCGTCAGGTCCACGCCATGGTGCTCCAGGTCGCGGACCAGTCCCACTCCATCGGTGGTGTCGCCATGGGTGTGCCCATCACCACCGACCACCAGGGTGTTCACCGCACCGGCCCGCCGGGCCCGCTCACTCAGCGTGTCGCAAAGCGTGAACGCCTGTTCCTTGAACGGCACGGTGACGTTGGCGCCGCGCCCTCCCGCAGCAATGAAGCGGCGCCAGGCCCCGGCAAAGTCGTCCAGCGGGGCCTCCATGGCGGTGTAGTCGATATCCTCCCCGGTCTGCTCGGCAAAGGCGGCATGAATCATCGGGGATTTGGAGTGGGCAATGGGGTTGCCGAAGACACAGTAGCGATCGGTCATAAGCTCGTCCCTTTCACAGCGTAATGCTTGCTTGTGAGGCTTCTCCGTCGACAGGTCTACGAAGAGGTGCTGACTTGTCGTGCCAGTTGGGTGGCCATTGGTTCATTCCCCCAACCAGTCCCGGGGATGCAGGTAGTCGCGATAGAGCACCGCCTCTTTGCTGCCGGGCTCCGGCGTCCAGTCGTACTCCCAGCGGGCAAGGGGCGGCATCGACATCAGGATCGACTCGGTACGCCCACCGCTCTGCAGCCCGAACAGGGTGCCGCGGTCCCACACCAGGTTGAACTCCACGTAGCGGCCGCGGCGGTAGAGCTGGAAGTCCCGTTCGCGTTCGCTCCAGGGCAGCCCGCTGCGACGTCGCACGATGGGCAGGTAGGCGTCGAGGAAGGCATCACCGACGGCCCGCTGGAAGGCAAAGCTGCGATCAAAGCCCCACTCGTTGAAGTCGTCGAAGAACAGACCGCCGACACCTCGGGTCTCCCCGCGATGCTTGAGATAGAAGTAGTCATCGCACCACGCCTTGAAGCGCGGGTAGACGTCGTCACCAAAGGGGGCGCAGGCGTCCCGCGCCACCTTATGCCAGTGCAGCACGTCCTCGTGCACCGGGTAGAAGGGCGTCAGGTCGAAGCCGCCGCCGAACCACCAGACCGGCGGCTCCCCCGCCTTCTCGGCAATGAAGAACCGCACGTTGCCGTGGCTGGTCGGTACGTGCGGGTTCTCGGGGTGCATCACCCAGGAAACACCCACGGCCTGAAAGCCGCGCCCGGCCAGCTCGGGGCGGGCTGCAGTCGCCGAGGGGGGCAGCAGGTCACCATGGACATGGGAGAAGTTGACGCCGCCCTTCTCGAAAATCCGACCGTGCTCGAGCACCCGGGAGCGGCCACCGCCCCCGGCTTCACGCAGCCAACTGTCTTCATGGAAAAGCGCCCCGCCATCCTCCGCGGCCAGCGCCCGGCAGAGTCGCTCCTGCAGGTCCAGCAGGTAGGTCTTGACGTCTTCGAGGTTGGCATCTGCCATGGTGCCTCCTTTCGCCAGCGACGTCTCAGGCGCGCAGCACCCGGCCGCTGACCAGGTCGCGAATGGTGCTGGGACGGTCGAGCCCGCCCAGCTCTCCCTCGACGATGGCGTCGAGCTCGTCGCCGAAGGCCTCATGGACCTCGTCGGCACTCAACGCCGTAGCTTCGCCGGCACGATTGGCCGACGTCGACACCAGGGGGCCACCGAAGGCCTCGCAGAGCGCCACCACACCGGGATGATCGCTGACCCGCAGCGCCACGCAGTCATGGGCGCCACGCACCAGCGCATGGGTGCGGCCGTTGTCCGGCACCAGCCAGGTATGGGGGCCCGGCCAGGTGGAAACCAGCGGTGCGTGCAGCTCCAGCGGCAGGCCATCGAGCCAGGGAGCGAACTGCTCGATGCTGGCCGCGATCAGGATCAGTCCCTTGGCCGGGTCACGCTGCTTGAGCCGCAGCAGATGCGCCACGGCGGCGTCATTGTCAGGATCACAGCCCAACCCCCACACGCCCTCGGTGGGATAAGCGATCACGCCACCGGCACGCAGCGCGGCCACGGCGTTGGAAAGAGACGTTACCTGGGGCATACCGGGCGACCCTCGAAATCACATACAGAAAGACACTGACGCAGACATTCACATTACGGATGTCCATGTCCGACCGGTCGATATGCTATCACGCCTGGGCAGGGCCCGGCAGCCGCACCCAGCCGCCCGGCGCCTGGGCCACCTGGCCTTCCAGCTCGAGCTCCAGCAGCCGGCGCTGGCAGTCGGGCACGGCCAGGCCGGTCAGCGCTACCAGGGCATCCAGGGGCGATGGAGAGTCGCTGAGCCAGCGAAGCAACGGGTCGGCATCGGCTGGTGCCGGGGCAGCAGACGACATGGCCGCGGAGGACAGGCCGGTGGCGGAAAGCGAGGTGAAGGAAGGCGCCGCCCAGTGGGTCAGCTCCTCGAGAATATCGTCCAGCCGGCGCACCAGCACCGCCCCCTGGCGAATCAACTGCAGGCAGCCCCTGGCCTGGGGATTGTTGATCGAGCCGGGCAGTGCAAAGACCTCGCGATTCTGCTCCATGGCGAGCCGAGCACTGACCAGCGAGCCGCTCTTCTCGGCGGCTTCCACCACCAGCACGCCGAGAGAGAGGCCGGTGACGATGCGGTTGCGGCGGGGAAAGAAGCCCGGTCGCGCCCGGGTACC
>SKVX01000395.1 GCA_007129225.1 Halomonas sp. | reverse complement strand
GAAGTTGATTCGATTTTCGAGGACGAGGTCGAACTAATTAAGAACGCTAACGTCCTCGAGGAGGATTATACCCCTGAGGAGATCCTTTGTAGGGACGATGTGTTAAAACAGTACACGAGTGTTTTCAAACCTATTTATAAAGGGCGTCCTCCACAAAACGCATTCCTGTACGGGGATACTGGTGTCGGAAAAACGGCAGCGACGAAGTATCTTCGAGAGAATCTAGAGCGAGATATTGAGCTCAAAAACGAGCAGCTTGACGAAAGCGAGCAGATCACTCTCAACGTTGTCTGGATCAACTGTGAGAACTTCACCACTGGAGATCACAAGACTTCCTCCTACCAGGTAGCCGTTGGTATCGTGAACCGGCTACGTGATAAAGGGAATCGAATCACTGGAACCGGGTACGCTCCACAGGACGTCTACGATATCATGTATGAGGAATTAGATAGGCTCGATGGAACGGTACTCGTAATTCTTGACGAAGTAGACAAAATCGGGAGCGATGACACGCTTCTCTACGAGCTTCCACGATCCAGAGACATTGGGTACGTTGAGAACGTCCGTGTTGGAGTTGTGGGGATCAGTAACGACTACACGTTCCGGAAGAACCTCTCACCAAAGGTGAAAGACAGCCTTTGTGAGACCGAAATCAAATTCCCAGCGTACAACGCGGAAGAGCTCTCTCAGATTCTCCGGGCTCGAGCAGAGATCGCACTCTATGAGGACTCATATAATCAGGAGACGATCTCGCTGTGTGCAGCACTTGCCTATCAAGAGGCTTCAGGAAGTGCGCGCCGAGCGATCCGACTTCTACGTCGGTCAGCCGAAATCGCCGAAGAAAAAGGCTCTGAACAGATCGGAGAGGTCGACATCCGGCAGGCCGATAAGGACCTGGAGTACGGTAACATCGTCGAGTCGATCGTTGATCAAGACGACGAGAAACTCTATATTTTGAAAGCTCTCGCTCACCTCGACGAAGCTGGTCTCACACCCGCTCGTACGCGTACTATTCATTCGGCGTACGCTCGTGTTGTTCGCAACTACAACACTGCAAGCGGGAAAGCACCGCTCACCCAACGGGGCATGTTCAATCACCTCTCAAAGCTCGTGATGTTTGGGTTTGTGAATACGATAGATCACAACAAGGGGGTTGGTGGGGGTCAATGGAACGAGCACGAGTTCAGCGATGATGTAGATTCTGAAAAGATCAAACATGCCTTCGAAGAACGCGATCTTCCCTGGATCACGATTGATGTAAATCAAGTCGAGAACTAACTCCGGAAAACTGCTGTTGTATCCCGGGTAGAACGGCAGTAGGGAGGATGAGAGGGCTTATATCGAAATCTGATCCTGTAAATCTGGGAGCATACGAAATCTAGTTTTCGTATATGAACTCCGTGATCGCCTTCATTGAGCTGTACAAAGGTGTAGCAAAGGACGATTTCATTACACCTACTTTAACAGATAAATCCCAGTTCGTTCTCTGCACTGTACATTCACAACAATTTTGTCTTATGACTTGATATGGATAATCAATGGCGTATGAAAACCTCGATTCGAAACTCGTGAACGCTCTCTTGGATGATGGTCGTGCAAGTCTGCGAAGCCTCGCCGAAGAACTGGATGTTTCCGTGACAACGATCTCGAATCACCTCTCCACTCTTGAAGAAGAAGGCGCGATCGAGGGGTATACCCCGAAGGTGGATTACGATACACTCGGTTACGACGTCACAGCAATTGTTCATCTGAAGGTCGAGGGAAATGCACTCGGGGAGGTCACCGAACGTCTTGTGGGCGAAAAGCAGCTTGTGAGCGTCTACGAGGTCACCGGTGACGACGATATCGTCGTGATCGGCAAGTTCCGTGATACCGATGAAATGAACGATCAGATCAAGTCCTTGCTGAGCGATTCGAACATCAAGGCAAGCAATACGAGTGTGGTACTGAATGCGCCGGTCGAAAACAATCAGTTCAAACTCGAGATCGACGAGTAGCGTCGATAAGCCGAGAGTATACGACTAATCTAATAAAACACCGACACGCTCGTAGCGGTTATTTTACTCTTTTAGATTCGCAGAGGTTCGTAATCTCGGCTTCTGGCAAGGATCTTCCGGCCACCCGATCCGTACGAGATTCCTCCGTCACTCGTAACCGCTAATCATCTCGGCAAAACCGACGGTCTTTCGGACGTCCTCGATTCGGACGGTGAGTTCGTCACCCGGTTCGCCACCAGGAACGATTACCACGTAGCCACGCTCAACTTTCGCGATCCCATCACCCTGGTCGCCGATAGCTTCGATCGTGACGGTACGAACATCGCCCTCCTCGACGGGTGGACCTTGGGTACTCTCGGCTTTTGAAGCAGCATTAGCGTCATCTGAGTCGGTAGCTTGGTTAGATTCATCAGGGGACCTGATGATCGCGACACGATATTGATTGTCCGACTGAATTCCTGGATTTAATCTATCGATCTGATCCGCAGGTAGCTCGATCAGATACCGACCATCTCTCTGCTCGACTTCTGAGGAAAAAAGTAGTCGAAGAGTGTCTGGAATCTCGGTCATAGTAGCGATTCTGGGGACTCAGGTGATAAATTATTGGGTTTCCATACGTCTACACGATTGGATTCGAGTATATTGTCCTCGAGGATTGCAAGCTGGGATGTGGACATAAGGCTCGAAGACCAGTATTTAGCTGGTGAGTGCACTCGGTCTGATTACATATTCGAGTCTGACCTGGCTCGATATTGTCGACGATTAGTGCAAGATCGTGGGCTGCGTAGCCTATCGCGAATGCCGAGTACACAGTATCCTCTTTCAGTTCGACGTCCGCTGCGATATGTACTACAATCGGATTAGGCCATGTCTCTGTTATGAATGATCTTACAGGTTTTAACGTGGTATTCTCTACGTGACCATTGGGCTCGATGAGCCACATGGCCACGAGATCACAGCCGAATTGGAGAACTACTACGCGACAAAGGTCCATCACAGCCGCTCTATCCGAATCTGGATGCACTCGAACACAAGCGATTCGTCTCAAAAAGGAACTCAATAGGTGAACGAACACGTAAAGGCTCACCTAGCGCGCAAAGCACGAGTTCAAGACTCGTCGAGAGTGAAAAAGTCAGCAAATCGGTTCGATTCTT
>SKVX01000304.1 GCA_007129225.1 Halomonas sp. | reverse complement strand
CTGGTAGCTGACAGCACCGGTATACTGTCCGCCGGCGATCTGGTGGGCCAGCTCATGCTGGCGTACTTCGCGGTCGGTGGTCTTGAGCTGCTCGAGGTGTTGCAGCTCTTCCTGGCTCAGCGCTTCGCCATTGGGCTTCTGTGCGGCCTCGCCCTCGGCGACCTTGCCCTGGGCCGCAGCCTCGGCGGCCCGGCCAGACACCTCGGCATTGCCTGGTTCACCAACCCGCCGTGCGGCTTCGGCGTTGCCGACAAGGCCGGCGCCGGGCTGCCAACTGCTGGAAGAGAAGGGCACGGGGCCGATGACGGTGGATGCATGCATGGTGAATGTCCGTAGGGCGGGCCGAATGGGGTAAAGTATTGGCGACTTTTGCGTTGACGGCAACCTGACGAGCCATGCCTACCATCGACGTGGTGATCGAACTCTCCCATGATGCCTGCCTCGCCCATTACGAGGGCCGGGTCGGGCAGGTGCATACCCGCAGTCTGGATGGCAGGAAGGTGATCTTTCCCGCCGAGGCGCTACGCCGGGTGGTGACCCGGGACGGGGTGCATGGCCGCTTCAGGCTGACCTTTTCCGATGCGGGGCGCTTCATTGCGATACAGCGTTTGGGCTAGCCTATCCCGCAGAAAACTTGCTTTAGATCAAGACTCTAAGGCATTTTCCATAGCATTCGCTGTTACAATGAGGCTCGGTTGGGCACAGTTTGTGCTGTATGGCAGCGGATAAGCCGGTCTACTGAGGTCACTGAATGCTTTTCAGCAAACTGAAGGAAACGCAAGACGCCGAGCGCCGCACGCGTCGTCTGGACAGGCTGGCCGAACCGCCTGAGGCGGGCCATGAGCTATTCGTCGGTTTCAGTTCGCTGCGCGATACCTTCAGCCGCCATCATCACTCCCGTGACTTCGCCTTTGCCCACTCGCGCTACCTGCGCAGCCGTGTGCTGGCGTTGGGCATCATCTTTGCCATTCTCTCCCCGCTGTGGATCGTGGTGGATGCCCTGGTGCTGCCCACTGAGCTGCTCAAGTACACCCTGGCCGGACGGGTTGTGCTGATCCTGGGTCTGGTTGCCGTGCTGCTGCTCGCCCTTTACAGCCAGGAGCGGATTCGTCACATCCGTTTCTGTGCCGGCATGCTGCTGGCATTGCCCGCGGCCTTCTATACCCTGGTGCTGCTCATGCTGCCGCCGCATGAGCTGCACAATCTGGTGGGCTACGGCTTCATTCCCTTCCTGCTGGTGGCATCGCTCAGCGTCTTCCCCTTCACGATCCTGGAGTCGCTGCTCGCCGGTATCGCTATGCTGGCTTTGCAGGTGTTTTCCCAGATGGTCGACGGCAGCTGGCTGACTGGGCGCGGCGCAGAAGCGTTCTGGCTCCTGTCGAGCCTGTTGGCGGTCTCCTTGGCGGCCAATCATTTCCAGCTCAGCCTGCTGTTACGCCTCTATCGTCAGGCCACCCACGACCCGCTGACGGGACTGTTCAACCGAGGTGCACTGGAGATCCACCTGGCCAAGATCCAGGCCTGGCAGCGGGATACCGAAGGGCTGGACAGTGCGGGTAGCGTGCCTTGTTCGCTGCTAATGCTCGATATCGATCATTTCAAGCAGATCAATGACACCTATGGCCACTCCGTGGGCGATGGCGTGCTGTGCCAGTTCGCCGAGGTGCTGATTGGGCAGACCCGCAAGCATGACTGCACCGCTCGCTACGGTGGCGAGGAGTTCGTGGTGTTGCTGCTCGGCAGCGGCCAGGCCAGGGCCATGGAGATAGCGGAGCGTATCCGCTTTGCGGTGGAGGCCTTCGAATTCCGCGACCGCGAACGGCAGCGTATTTCGTTGACGACCAGCATCGGTGTCACTCAGCTGATGCAGGATGAGCCCGCCCAGGAGGCGCTCAAGCGGGCCGACGAGGCGCTGTACCGCGCCAAGCACGCCGGGCGCAATCGCGTCGTTGCCGCCGAGTCACCGCCTCTCGCCTGACAAGATTCCCGCTACCGCCATGGAAGATACGCCCTGCCTGAGGGCGCCCGATCGTCTCCATTTCCAGGAGAACATCAAGGGAGCCTCAAGAGTTTTGCCTAACGGCCGATAAGTCGACCATCAGGACTCATTCACGAGCAGGGGGCGATATGCCCAATAACTCTCAGCAGGTGGCGCTTCAAACCTGGCTGATTCTGGTGCCGATGCTGCTCATGGTCATGGGAGTGTTCAACGGTCTGGCGACCTGGCAGCTGCCGGTGGACTGGAACCTTTCCAGGGCCAGCCTGCCCTTGATGCTGCTGGTGGGCGGCGGCTTGCTTGCGACCATGCTGAATCGACCCCGCTGGGCCCAGCTCTGCGGGGCATTGCTGCTGCCTTTCGGGTTGTATGCGCCCCTGCTGGCTCTGTTGCCGGAAGGCCAGTGGACTGTGCTGGAAATCTGGCCGGTGCCGGTGGCGCTTTCCACCAGCATTAGCCTGCTGGCGGTGTCGGCGTGCCTGCTGGCAGGCAAGGTGACACGCCGGGCACGGCTGGGCTGGGTGTTGGGAGGCCTGGTGGTAGTGTCCACCGGGGGCATCAGCCTGGCCGAGGTCATCTGGCCAGGCGTCATCATGCCGGGCCCTTGGGGTACGCCATTCACGACGTCCTTTACCGCCTTGCCGGCTTTGTTGAGCGGTGCGGCTATGGTTCTCATCGGTCGTCGCGCCTCGGCGCCGCCGGTGCTCAGCCGTGTCATGGTGATGGCGCTGGCGGCAGGGGTGATGGCGAGCGGCCTCGCCTGGTACTCCCTCACCTGGCAGCAGTACGACGCCAAGCAGCGCCATGCAACGGAGCTGTTGACCAACTTCAAGATCACGGCTGAGGGAGCCCTCGATACCCAGCAGTTGACCCTGCAGCGCATGGCCGAGCGCTGGGGCCACTTTGCGGGCCGCCCGCCGCTGCCATACCGCGAGTCGGAGTTCGACAGCTACTTTCGCGACATGCCGAGTCTGGTCTCGCTCTATTGGCAGGATGAGAGCGAGCGGTTCCGGTGGGGCCGTGATCGGAGCAGCGCGCTGCTGTTTCATGGCTGGATTCGACAGGACGATGCCTGGCTGCTGGATTGGTTGGCGGTGGGTGGCAGCTACCCGCGTTGGGTTCTGCCTGACGCTCTGAGCCCCGAACTGGCGCTGGTATCGGTGCCGCTGCCCGGATCGGGCAATGGCCGGATGGTCAGTGTGTTCGACCTCGAACGCTTGCTGGGGGAGGAGCTTCGCGCCATCGTGACGCCCTTGATGCTGTCGCTATACCGGCAGGGCAGCCCGTTGGCTGCCAATCATGGTGACGAGCCGGAACGAGGCGTGAAGCTTCATCAAGTCCTGATCGTGCTGCCGGGCGGGGTCACTGTCGAGGCGCGGGTATACGACGCCGCCGTTGGCCCGCTGGCCATCGGTGGCTTGATGCCGATGAACGTGGCGATCGGGGGCTTGATTCTCAGCTACCTGCTGGCCTTCAGCCTGGGCATGGCGAGCCTGAGCCGTCGACGCTCGGTCTCCCTGGCGCGAACCCAGCGTCACCTTCGCGCCCAGCAGCGCGTGCAGACCCTGATCGCCCGCGATCAGCCACTGTCCGATACGCTCAGGGCGATCTGCCGGATGGTGGAGTCCCATGCGCCCGGTTCCCTGTGCTCCATCATGCTCTGTGGAGATGACCGCAAATCGCTGGAGAGCGTCTACTCGGTCAGCTTGCCCGAGCGCTACTGTGAAGCGGTGCGTGGGGTCGGCGTGGGGCCCGGGGCGGGTGCCTGCGGCCGTGCCGCCCATATACGGGACTTCGTGGTCTGCGCCGACATCGCCACCGATCCGCACTGGGCCGGCTATCATGGCCTGGCCGCCGAGCACGGCCTGCGCGCCTGCTGGTCCTATCCGGTAATAGCCAGCGACGGACGTTTATTGGGCGCTTTCGGCACCTATTTCAGGGAGCCGGGAGAACCGACCCGCGCCGAGCGTCGACGCATCATCGAGTCGGCAGAACTGGTCTCCCTGGCGGTGGAGCGAGAGCAGAACCGCCGCGCCCTGCGCGAGAGCGAGCAGCGCTACCGCTCCCTGTTCACCTACCACCCCGATGCGGTCTTCTCGCTCGATCTGCAGGGCTATTTCCTGACCGCCAACGATGCCTGCTGCCAGATTACCGGCTATACCCTGGAGCGGTTGATCGGCTCGCACTTCGCCGAGTTGATCGAGCCGAGCGACCAGGCGCGTATTGCGCAGCTCTATCAGGACGCCGGAAAGGGCGAAGCCTTCCGCTATTCACTGGCCCTCAGGCGGCAGGATGGGGCTGCGGTCTATCTCGACCTGACCAATCTACCCATCATCGTCGACGAGCGTGTCATCGGCTTCTATGGCATTGCCAAGGACATGACCGAGCGCCATCGGAACGAAACGGAACTGCGCATCTTGCAACGCAGCGTCGAGGCGAGTATCAACGGTGTCGTCATCGCCGATGCCCAGGTGGCGGGCATGCCGATCATCTATGCCAATGAAGCCTTCGAGCGCATTACCGGTTATTCACGAGAAGAGGTACTGGGGCGCAACTGCCGTTTCCTGCAGGGGCGCGAGACCGATCCCGACTCGGTAGAGCAGCTTCGCCGTGCCCTGGCCGAGAGCGAAGAGGTGAACGTCACCCTGTGCAACTATCGCAAGGATGGCTCGCCCTTCTGGAACAACCTCTACCTGGCGCCGGTGCGCGATACGGCGGGCGTGGTGACGCATTTCGTCGGCGTGCAGCATGACATCTCGGAGCGCAAGGCCTATGAGGCGAAGCTCTCCTTCCATGCCAGCCACGATGCCTTGACGGGCCTGGCCAATCGGTCGCTGTTCGAGGATCACCTGCTGCACGACGTGCAGCTGGCACGGCGGCATGGCAGGCACCTGGCGGTACTGTTCCTCGACCTGGATGATTTCAAGCCGATCAACGACAGCCTGGGCCATGGAGTGGGGGATCAGGTGCTGATCGAGGTCGCCCAGCGCCTGGCGGATGAGCTGGACCCCGGCGATACGCTGGCCCGCTTCGGCAGCGACGAGTTCGTGATCCTGTTGCCGGAACTGAGTCGGGAGGAGTCTGCCTTGCGGCTCACCGAGCGGCTGCTGGCCTGCGTCGCCCGGCCGTTCCGTATCGCCGAGCAGGAGCTCTATATCGGAGCCAGCGTGGGGGTCGCCTTCCTTTACGAGGGGCTGGAGAACCCGGTGGAACTGATCCAGCAGGCCGACATGGCCATGTATCGCGCCAAGCAGAAGGGGCGCAACGCCTGGGAGTGCTTTACCAGCGATCTCAACGATGAGGTGAGCTCCCGCATGGCGTTGCGCAACGACCTGCAGGAAGCCATCGAGGCGGAGAACTTCGAGCTGCATTACCAGCCGCTGCTGAATGCCGCCGACGGCAGCGTGGCGGGCTTCGAGGCGCTGGTGCGCTGGAAGCACCCGGTCAGGGGCTATCTCTCACCGGGGCTGTTCATTCCGCTGGCGGAGGATACCGGGCAGATCGGCCCGATCAGCGAATGGGTGCTGAGACGCGCCTGTCTCGACATGTGCCTGTTGGCAGCCCAGGGCTACGGACACCATCGGGTTTCGGTCAACCTTTCGCCGCTGCAGTTCCATCGCCCCAATTTCATGACCAACCTGCAGCAGGCGCTATTGGAGACCGGTCTGTCCCCTGACTACCTCGAACTGGAGCTGACGGAGGGCATCCTGATGAACGATACCGCCGCCGCCATCGCTACGCTGCACAAGCTGCGGGACATGGGGATCGAGGTCTCCGTCGACGACTTCGGTACCGGCTACTCCAGTCTGAGCTACCTCAAGCAGCTGCCGATCGGCAAGATCAAGATCGATCGCAGCTTTATCCGCGATGTCACCACCAACCCCCATGACAGCGCCATCGTCCAGGGGATCATCTCCATGGCCCATCACCTGGGCCTCAAGGTGGTGGCGGAAGGGATCGAGGAGCGTCCCCAGCGTGATTTCCTGGCCGAGCATGGCTGCGATGTCTTCCAGGGGTTCTACTTTGCCCGGCCCATGCCGCTGGATGGGCTCAAGCGCTACATGATCGAGCAGCACCAGGTGGCTCCCGGGCACCCTGACCCAAAGGCCGCGTTCCATCAATAGCGTTCACGACGGAAACGGCAAGGCCTGGGCTGACGTCGTGAAACGGACGCAGATCTCATGATGCCGGTCTGATCCTGGTTGGGCCGTGCGATGGGTGAATTCACACAGTCTCCGGCTGGCCCGAAGGGAAGGGCTGGCCCGGATAGCAGAAGAGGCAAGGATGGCGAAGGCGCAAGATGACTATGTTCGAGTCGGCAGTCCGGCGGAAATCGAATCGCTGCTGGAGTCGTTGATTCAGCCGGGCGGTGCATCGCTGGTGCTGGACAAGCCCGATAGCACACCGCTCCCGGTGGTACTCATGGAGCAGGTGCCCGCGGAGTCGCTGAGCATGGATATCACCGCGGTGCGTGAGATCGGCGGTGAACTCAGGCGCGGAGTCGGGTTTCGTCTGCTGGGGCAGGTTCACGGGAAGATCGTACGCACGCCGCTGCTCAAGGTGGTGGAAACGGAAACCGTAGCGGGCAGGGTGATTTGTCACTGCGAATACCCTCTCTATCTGGAAGAGATGCAGCGGCGAGAGGCATTCCGGGCCCGCTTGCGGCTGGGTATGGAAGTGGGGGCTATCCTGCGCGGTGAAGGCGAAGCGACCGTCCAGGGCGACCTGAAGGATCTCTCGCAGCAGGGGTGTCAGCTCGAGCTGCCGGCCTCGGCGGCGTCACTGCTGTCTGCGGCGGCAATGATCGAGATCGAGCTCTGTTTTCCAAATGGCACACGCTTTGCGGTCAAGGCGAGGGCCTGTCATACCGTAGCCGATACCGATCGTCAGATCATACGCGTCGGCTTTCGGTTCGAGGGCTGCAAGGCCGACCAGGAGCGCAAGCTGTGGTTCTTCGTGCGCGAGATCGAGCGGGAATCTTCCCGCTATGTGGAAGAAGCCGATGTGGGGCGCTTGCCGTCGATGCTCTTCCAGAGCCAGGCGGTTGCCTCGACGCCGGTGGGTCGACGCAATCTGCTGAGTTACCCCACCCCTATGGCACGGCGCTTGTCGCGGGTGGCCGGCTATCTGGACGCCCAGTTGCTGGAGTTGCAGCAGGGGGACGGCATCGACTCGATACAACTCTCCCGCCATGCCGATATGCTGCTGATGCTGGCCGACGAAGACATGGAGGCGCTGCTGTTCGCCACCCGCTGTCTGACACGAGAGCCCCTGCTGGTGCGCCATGGTCTCTCGGTGGCCGCGCATATCCTGGCCCTGGCCGATGGCGCGACGGTCCCTCGGGACATGCGCAAGGCCTTGGCGGCCAGCGCCATGGTGCATGACCTGGGCAAGGGGTTGATCCCCGGAAACCTGCTCTCGGCCACTTCGCTGGACGATGGCGGCTACTCTCAGTTGAAGATGCATGTTGCGTTACTTGACCAGGCCCTGGCCGGGTGCCAATGGCTTTCGGCCGGGGTGGTCAAGGCGGTGGTGGGGGGGATCAACGAGCGGCTGGATGGCAGTGGCTACCCGGCCGGGCATGATGGCGACCAGTTGCAGGAGCTCTCCCGCATGAGTGCGGTGGTGGATGTGGTCGATGCCATGCGCCGCGACCGGCCCGACCGCCCGGCCTGGCGCATCGATGCCGTCTACCGGCATCTGCTGAGCAGTCCCGGCCAGTTCGATCCGCGCTGGGTGAAGCGCTATATCCAGCGCTTCGGCCTGCGTCCGATCGGTTCGCTGGTACGCTTCGGCAATGGCGACATGGCGTGGATCCAGCGTCTCGACCAGCAGGGCAAGCCATTTCAGGTGCAACTGACCGAAGCCGTTGAACCCCCGGGCGAGGCGCTGGGCGAGGTGCTGCGCGGCAATGTGGTCGCCCGCCTGGGCGAGCCTGTCGAGGAGGTTCCGGTCTCGACCTGAGCATGACATTAAAGTTGTCGCCCGTTTTGCCGATACAGGGAAATAACCCCAAGGTCGCGGGCTTTTCGCCGGAATCACTGGCGCCGCGCCTGTCAGAATAGCCGGGATGACAAAGGAAACATCATGACCACAATCACGTCACTGGGTATCGGGTCAGGGCTTGACCTCAATGGCCTGCTCGATCAGCTCAATGCCGCCGAGCGCGGCAAGCTCGAGCCGATCAAGCTGCAGCAGAAAAGTCATCAGGCCAGGATTTCGGCCTATGGCAAGCTGCAGGGTGTCTTGGCGACCTTCCAGAGCGCGGCGGCCAAGCTCAACACGCCCAGCTTCTTCCAGAGTGTGGGGAGTAGTGTGACGGGAAGTGGCGTGAAGGCGGCGGCGAGTGCCGATGCCCAGCCTGGTCGTTTTGATGTTGCGGTTTCACAGCTGGCGCGGGCCCAGAGCATCGCCTCGGGTGGTGTGGCTGACAGGGCAGAACAGCTGGGCGCAGGGACGATCTCGCTGAAGCTGGGTGACAGCGATGCGGTGGACATTACCATCGAGCCGGGAAAAAGCTCACTGGATGACATCCGAAACGCCATCAACGAAAGCAAGTCGGGCGTAACGGCTTCCATTGTCAATGACGGTAGCGGTGAGCCGTACCGTCTGGTGGTCACCTCCAACAACACCGGCACTGAATCAGCGGTAACGATCGACAGCATCGGCGGCGATCTGGCCGACAAGCTGGCCTTTGCCGCAGAGCCGGTAGTTGCTGCCCAGAATGCCCAGTTGAAGGTCAACGGGATTGATATCGTCAGTCAATCCAATCAGGTGAAGGGTGCCATTCAGGGCGTGACGCTGGACCTTTCCGAAACGACGGCCGAGGGCGCCTCAGTCACCGTTGTTGTCGAGCGCAACACCCTGGCCATTCGCGAGGCTGTCAGTGGCTTCGTCAAGGCCTATAACGATATGCGCGGCACAATCAGCGGCTTGACGAAATTCAATGCCGACACCGGGGATGCGGGCGAGTTGCTGGGCGACAGTACCCTGCGCACCGTGGAAAATCGTATACGTAGCGTATTGACCGGCGGCGTGGGCGAAGGCGAGTTCCGCATGCTGACGGATCTCGGTATTTCACTGCAGCGGGACGGTACCCTTAAGCTCGATGAGGATCGACTGAGTGATATCGTCGCCAATCAGCCGGATGCGCTGTCGGCTTTCTTCGCCGGGCAGGACAAGACCGGCGGCATGGCCGGTAAGCTTAACCAGTCTCTGGATCAGATGCTGGGTGATCGAGGCCTGCTGGACAATGCCAAGCGCGGTCTCGAAACGCGCCTCAGCAGCCTTGCCGACCGCTTCGAACGCATGGAGCGCAGCATCGAAAAGACCATCGACCGCTACCGGATTCAGTTCGGCCAGCTCGATAGCATGATCGCCACCATGAACCAGACCAGTGACTATCTGTTCCAGCAGTTCGACATGATGAACGCGCAGTTGGGACGCAAGAAATAATCGGCTGACGGACTGTGGGCGCTTTCGCCCGGCCGGGCCGGTCTCGTGATACGACAGTCGACCACGACAGGAGAATGACTGCCATGAGTACAATGCGAGGAGCCGCCGCCTATGGCCGCGGGGCCGGAGCCTATGCCCGGGTCGGCGTGGAGAGCGGTGTGATGTCGGCCAGCCCGCACCAGCTGATCGTGATGCTGTTCGACGGTGCCCAGGGGGCTATTCGTGCCGCTCGCATCCATATGCAGGCCGGCAATGTGGCGGAGAAGGGCAAGTCCATCTCCAAGGCGCTGGATATCGTCAACAACGGCCTCCTGGCGGCACTGGATACCGAGAAGGGCGGCGAGATCGCCGAGCGCCTCGGCTCGCTGTATGAGTATGTCTCCCGGCTGCTGCTGGCGGCGAACCTGCATAACGACCAGGAGAGTCTCGATCAGGCCGAGCAACTGCTGGAGGATATCGCCTCGGCGTGGCGGGAAATCGGCGCTACGGGAGCGCAGGGCTGAATGGCCACGACCACTGAGCGCGCTGTGCTGGAGGGTTATACCCAGCTCAGGCAACAGGTTGCCATCATGCTCGAGCTGGCAAGGGCAGGCGAATGGGGTGAACTCATCGAGCGTCAGTCCGGTTATCTCCAGTTGGCAGACCGTCTCCAGCAGCTCGACAGGGAAGTCCAGCTCGACATCGAAGGCGCGCAGCGCAAGGCCGAGCTGCTGGAAGCGATCCTGGCCGATGACCTGGCGATTCGAGAGCAATTGATGGTGCGTCGCGATGAGTTGGGCCAGCTAATGGACAGTTCGCGTCGTCAGCGCGATCTACATCGCAGCTACGGCAAGCAGGCATCCTCGGTGGTGAGCGGCTCGGATGACTTCGGCCAGGGGATCTCGTGAGTGGCATTACGCCTCTGCTGGATACGCTGCTCCACCAGGTGCTGGGCAAGCGTGTCGATACGGCGCCGCCTCGTGATCTGAACGAGCCGGTTCGTGCGGTGGATCCCGGCGAGGGACCCAGGGCGCTTCATAGCGACTCACGGCTGGATGGGCGGCGTCCCGCTGCCGCCCCCTTGCCCGGCGCCAGCGCTCCGCTGCAGCGGGGTGATACACCCGCCGGGCAGGCGGACACATCTCGTCCGCCAGCCTCGATTCAGACCCATTTCAGCCCCTCGGCGCGTACCATAGCCGATCTGTTGGTGCGCTTTCCGGCCCCACCCTCGGTACTCTCCGCCGCATCGCCGTTGATGGCACGGGATGAGGCGCCGAGTGCGTCGACCCTGGCGAACCGGCTACAGGCCGGCGTTCGCGACAGTGGCTTGTTCTACGAATCCCATCTTTCACGCTGGTATCGCGGCGAAGTCAATCGCCAGCAGTTGGAGCGCGAGCCGCAGATGTGGCGAACCCTGCGGTTTTCCCCGGCATCCACGGCGCCCGGCGCAACGGCGTCGGATGCACGAGGTGCCGCCGGGCCGCCCTCACCGGGAGCCCCGGCACAGGCTGTGGCGCCTGGACCATTGGCACCACCCATTGCGGCCAGTAGCGGAATCGCCCAGGCCGGCAGCTATGCCGCCACCGGAGCGCTGCTGCCGGGTGGGGCGGCGGGCGGCCAAGGGGCCGGCGGTGGTCAAGCGGCTGGTGGCGCAGGCGCCGCTGAGAGCGCTGCGTCGCCACTGCGCGATACGGGAGCCCCCGGTCGTGGTGCAGCCGGCCCTGGGCAGGTCGCCGGCGCCGAGGCGGCTGCCGGTCGGGAGCTGGGTGAAGGCCTGGTTCGCGCCAGGCCGGCCGGTGGTGAGGCGGTCCACGAGAGCCTGCAGGGGCTGGTTAGACACCAGTTGGAGATGCTGGTGACGCCCATACTGCGCTGGGAGGGCGATGTCTGGTCAGGCATTTTCATGGCATTGATGGTGCAGCTGCCGGCCGGCGCCAGGCGGGAAGGTGAAGAGGGGCAGGGCGGTGATGACGGAAAGTCAGAGCAGGAAACCTGGCACTCCGAACTACAGCTCAGGGTGCCGAGCCTGGGCGACATCCGTGTGGCGATGTGGTTGCGCGATACCGATGTCAGGCTCGAGCTGAAGACCCATGGGGAGGACACCCTGGCGACGCTGCAGCGAGGTGTGGCGAGGCTCGAGGAGCGCTTGAAGGCGGCCGGCCTGTCGACGGTGCTGATCGACGTTCGGCTCTCGGCAGAGGAGGGGCCCGATGACGGAGCAGGGACCTGACAAACGTCGACAGGCCATTGCCCTGGCGTACCGGGATGGCGATGACGCGCCCCGGGTATTGGCAAAGGGCTATGGTGACATGGCCGACCGGATCCTGGCCGAAGCGAAGCGGCAGGGGATCTATGTCCACGATGCCCCTGAGCTGGTGGCGCTGCTGATGGGGCT
>SKVX01000373.1 GCA_007129225.1 Halomonas sp. | reverse complement strand
GGCGGGCGTAGTGGAGCTGAGTGACGTTCTTTCCGACTCTTGCACGCCGTGGCGTGCGCTTGAGGTCGAAGCGCAGCTTGGCCAGCATGGGGTCGTTGGCGCGGCGCTTGCCATACTCGGAGGTGGGGCCGTCAAGGAACTCGGTGTCGCCGCGCTCCTCGATCCAGGCGCGGCGCAGCTCCGGTAGGCCGCGGCGCAGATCGACGCTGATCTCGGGGTCGGTATAGGGCCCCGAGGTATCGTAGACCAGCAGCGGCGGATTTTGCTCATCTTCCCCGGAGGTCTTGGTCGGCGACAGCGAGATCTCGCGGAAGGGCACGAGGATATCTGGGCGAGATCCTTCGATATGGATCTTGCGCGAGCCCGGCAGTGGTTTTATGGCGGCCTCGTCGACCATGGCGGTATCGGCGAGGAAGTGCTGGGTCTTGCTCATGGATTTGTTCTCCCTAGGGTATTGCGTCTTTTGTGCGTTGTCAGGGAGGACAGCTGGGAGGACAGGGGCAGAGCGGCCTGGGCCTCTCTGCGTGTCGCTTGATCCCTACGCTGGTCCTAGCCAGTTCAGGTTCAACGGGATCCATGCTTCGGCGCGCTGCGCTGCATGATCTCAGCCGTTTTCAACGGCACCCCGTCAAGCGTGTGGTGCCCGCCGCCGTAGGGCGGACAGGGCTGTCGCTGCTAGGTGTCTGCCTCTGGCCCGGGGCTGATCCGGCGGCAGGCCTACGAGGAGGCGCTATAAATACTTCCCTGTACGCTACCGATTCCTTCCCTGGAATCGGACCTCCTCTTCGGCCTGACCCCGGCGCCCCTCACCTGGTTGCTGCAGCAACGGGTCTACTTCTGCTTATTGGCAGCAGGGTCAATCACTGCCATCCAGCCCCATCTGCCAGAAATCGATCTCCAGTCGCGTGGCATTGCGGAATACCTCCGACAGCTCCTGAAAGCGTGCCGGGGTGACGTCGGCCAGGCGCGCATCGAGCCACTCAAGCTCGGCGCGCATGGCACCCTGGAACTCTTCGCCTTCGTACATGGCGATCCAGGCGTCATAGGGGTTGGCCTCGCCGCGAACGGTGTTTGGCAGGCCATTCAGCCAGTTGGCGATCTCGCCGTAGCCGATCAGGCAGGGCGCCAGGGCCACGTGAAGGTCGAGCAGGTCGCCGCGATTGCCGGTATCCAGCACATAGCGGGTATAAGCCATGGTGGCCCGGGCCTCGGGCAGCTCGGCGAGCTGTGCTTCGCTGATGCCCCACTCGCGGCAGTAGCTCACGTGAAGCCCCAGCTCCACGTCGACGATCGCCTTGAGTCCTTCGTGCGCCTGGCGCAGGTCGGCCAGCGTCGGGCTCTTGTAGGCGGCGAGGGCGTAGGCGCGGGCGAAGTGGATCAGGAACAGGTAGTCCTGCTTCAGGTAGTGGCGGAAGGCGTTTTCGGCCAGGGTACCGGCGCCCAGGGTGCGCACGAAGTCGTGCTCGATATAGGCGTGCCAGTCGTCCTGGCAGGCGGCGGTGAGGTCGGTAAAGCGGTATCCCATCTAGCCTCCGGTTATCGAGGATCCGGAGTGCGGGCGGGGGAAGAAAGGGGTGGCCAGGGCATATGACAGTGCGTGCCGCGAAGGGACCACCGCTTGATCCCTACGCCGGTACGAGCCGGATCAGGTTCTACGGGCCCCGCCTTGACGACTGCTCATTGTATCAAGCGATGTCGTATAGCGATCTCAGCCGGTTCCACCGGCACCCCGTCAAGCGTTGGAAGCAGTCTAGCAGGCTGGCGATGTGTTGCCAGCCATCGAGTCGATAAAAATATGGAAAATATTTCCAATAAATTGGGTTGGCGCGTTAGTAAAGCCGGAAGGAGCCATGCTCCGGATGCCCCTCCTGCTCCTCGATCACCTTGCGGTAGCGCTTGTATTCCCACTGGTACTGGGCCGGGTCGAGCGCGATGGCATCCTCGACGCAGGCGTTGACGCCGGTGGCGGAGGCGGTCTCGTCGATCTCGTAGACGCGTGCATCGGCGGCGAGGAAGTGAATGGCGAAGCCGCGGCCGGGGATGCGCCGTGCCACACCGGTGACGACCCGCGCATCGGTGCGGGCCACCAGCTTGGGTAGCAGGGTAGCGGTATACGCCAGGCGGCCGTAGAAGGGGGCGAAGACGCCGCTTCCCCAGTTGGGCTCCTGGTCGGGCAGGATGCCGATGGCTTCACAGCGCTTGAGGGCCTTGAGCAGTGCGGCCACGCCGCGGGGGTTGGTGGGTACCAGCGTCGCGCCCATGCGCTCGCGGCCCTCACGCGTCACGGGATCGAGTTCGTCGATCTTGGGCGGCTCGTACATGGCGGTGAAGGGGAAGTGGCTGGAGAGCCAGAAGTTGAGCACTTCCCAGTTGCCGAAATGTGGTGCCAGTACGATGACCCCTCGCCCCTGGGCACGGGCTTCATCGAGCAGCTCCCGCCCATGGACTTCGATGATGGAGGCCTCGACCCGAGCGGGCTCGGCCATCCAGGCGAAGCCCAGCTCCAGCATGGTGGCGGTGGAGTGCGTCAGGCTTTCCCGGGCCAGGCAACGACGCGCTGCCGCGCTCTGGTCCGGATAGACCTGGGCGAGGTTGATTTCGGTGACTTCGCGCTCGCGCCGGCTCAGGCGATACACCAGCGGGCCGACCAGGCGCGAAAGGCGCCACAGGCTGGCAGGGCGTCGACCGGCGAGGGCGCGCCAGAGCGTGGTGGCAAGGCGCGCCTGGGCGGCGTGGGAACGAGACCGTGGTGCACTCATGGGCGTCAGAACAGCCATGTGTCCACGTTATCGGGCGCGCGCTTCTCCTGCAGGCTCTTGAGCCCCTTGACGCAGCGAATCACCAGCCAGACCACCGTCAGCAGCCAGGTGACGAAGCCGATCATGATCAGCGTCAGCAGGCCGGAAACGGCAAAATAGAGCATTGCCATCCAGAAGGTGCGGATCTGGTAGCGATAATGCTCATCGAGCCAGTGTGGGCCCTTGCCACGGTAGACATAAGCGATAACCACACCGACCACCTGTGTCAGACCGCCGCTGATGATGCCGGCAAGCAGCAGCGCATAGATGACGATGGGAATGGTGGTGTCGGGCGAACCCGGATCGGTCACGCTCCGGCGGTCACGTTTATCATCAGGATGCAGGTTATCGGTCATGTCACGTCCAGCAGGTGAATGGCGAGATGTGATGCTGATTTGGCCAGTCACACCAATGATACCGGCCAGACGGGACAATGCCAGTCGAGCGACTATTCGCTGCCAGTCTTCAGCGGACGGCTGATCTCCAGCAGGTTGCCATCCGGATCGCGCAGGTAGAGCGACTCGATGGGGCCGGCGGCGCCCTGGCGGTCGACCGGGCCGAGCTCCACCTCGATTTCGAGCGCCTCCAGGTGCCGCTGCACTTCGTCCAGTGGCAGCAGGCTGCGCAGGCACAGGTCGAGACTTCCCGGCGTGGGGGTGGCGGCACGGGGCTCGATATCGGTGGCGGTCCAGTGCAGTCGCAGGGCAACGTCGCCGAGCAGTAGGTCGACGCGTTCACGGTCGCGATAGCGAACTTCCAGCCCCAGCACCCGGGAATAGAAGTCCACGGCACGGGAAATATCGGTCACGGTGATGACCAGGTGATCGAGACCTGACAGCATTCACATCTCCTTGAAAGATTGTACTGGCACAGAGGATACGATGATGCAGACTTGCCCGCTATGCGGATCTCGCGATACGCACCACTATCATTGCGATGTCCGACGCGATTATTACCGATGTGAACAATGCAAGCTGGTCTTCGTGCCTCCCCCCCAGCGTCTGGCTCCCGCTGATGAAAAAGCGGTCTACGACCTGCATCGGAACAGCCCCGACGACAGCGGTTATCGGCAGTTCCTGTCACGGCTCTACACGCCTTTGCTTGCCCGATTGCCTCCGGGAGCTCAAGGGCTCGACTTCGGCGCCGGCCCCGGGCCCACGCTTTCACGCATGTTCGAGGAGGCGGGGCACCCCATGACGATCTACGATCCCTTCTATGCTCCTGACAGGTTGGTGCTCGAGCGCCAGTACGACTTCATTACGGCCACTGAAGTGGCGGAGCATTTCTTCGAGCCGGGGCGTGAACTCGAGCGACTGGGGGGTATGTTGCGCCCTGCTGGCTGGCTGGGGCTGATGACCAAGCGGGTGACCACCCGGGAAGCCTTCACCCGCTGGCACTATATTCTCGATCCCACCCATGTGGTTTTCTTCAGTGATACCACCTTCGAGTGGCTGGCCCACCATCTCGACATGCGCCTGGAACTGCCTGCCGCCGATGTGGCCCTGTTGCAGCGCAAGCCCGGGTAAAAGCACGTCGGAAATCAACGTTCGATGGGGGTTGTGGTCGCTTTTCGATAAGCCGCCGTTATAGAGTCTTGAAGGCAACATTCCAGCGTTGACTTATGGCGCCGGCGGCGTATGATTTGCGCCGCGTCATCCTGTCTCAAATGCTTCTGCATAGTCGCAAGTCTTGCCTGGCGGGCATTCTCGGCAGGTCCTGCCACACTGTTTCCCTATCGCACCGTTTTACCGATTCTTCTACTGCTGTCGAGAGGCCTTTCATGTCGCGGCAACTGCTGGCCATGGCCCTGGCGCCACTGCTGGGACTTTTCATTCTGGGGATCGGCAACGGCTTTCTGGCCACGCTGATTACCTTGCGCCTGGATGCCGCGGGCGAGTCGCCGGTGGTGATCGGCTGGGTCTCGTCGGCCTACTTCATCGGCCTGGCACTGGGGGCGATGTTGAACGACCGGCTGCTGCTGCGCATCGGCCATATCCGCGCCTACGGCAGCTTCGCCTCGCTGGTGGCGGTCACCGTGCTGCTGCAGGGGCTGTGGCTCGACCCGATCTCCTGGTTCGTGCTGCGCCTGATTGGCGGCTGGGCCACCGTCGGGGTCTACCTGGTCATCGAGAGCTGGCTGCTGACATCCGGAGACCAGAAGGTTCGCGGTCGACTGCTGGCGCTCTACATGATCTCGCTGTATGCCGCCGGTGTCCTCGGCCAGCTGCTGCTGGGCGTGACCGACGCCATGGGCGTCACCGCGCCGTTCATGGTGATCGGCATGCTGGCATCGCTGTCGGTGCTGCCCATGGCCATGATTCCACGGGTGTCGCCACTGATCGAACATGCCGAACCGCTCTCGCCGATGCGACTCATCACGTTGACACCAACCGGGGTGATGGGCAGCTTCGGCTCGGGGCTGGCGGTGGCTGCCGTCTATTCACTGTTGCCGCTCTATCTCCAGCGCGTTGGCCTGACAGTTAACCAGATCGGCCAGATGATGGCCGTGGTGATTCTGGGGGCGATGTTGCTGCAGTACCCCATCGGCCGCTGGTCCGACCGGCATGATCGCCAGATGGTGCTGATCCTGATCTGCACCTTCTGTACGCTCATATCGGCGGGCATGCTGCTGTTGCCATTGAATACCTGGGTGCTGGCGGGCCTGCTTTTCCTGTTGGGCGGTGGCGTATTCGCCCTCTATCCGGTTGCGGTAGGACATGCCGCGGACCGTGCCCCGGCCGGCGCGCTGGTGCGCATGAGCCAGGGCCTGCTGTTGATCAATGCCATCGGCTCCACCGTTAGCCCCCCGCTGATTTCGCCGATCATGGCAGCGGTAGGCGACGCGGGGCTGTTCTGGGCGTTCGGCGCCATGAGCATCGGCATGGTCGCCTTCTTCGGCTGGCGGCGCAGCGTGCGCCCGGCGCCGCTGCCGGTGGCACCCTTCGCACCGTCTACACCCATGTCCTCGGCCGGTGCCGAGCTGGCGGTAACCGAAGAGCTGATGCAGGGCGCCACCGAGCACGAGTACATGGAAGACCTGTCCGAGGCGGTGCCGGAAGTGGAGACGGCCGAGCCGATGGTGGGCCCGCCGCCCCCCGATGAGCCGCATATCGCCTACTACGAGGACGAGGATCCAGCCCACGGGGCCGATCTCGACCAGGAGCGGTCGGCTGAAGAAGCAGCAGGCTCCTACCGCGGCTGAAGCGGTCACTGTTTTGCCCCACCATTTTTCTGTGCCCGATACTTTCCTGTATCGGGCGCAGTGCTTATGTCTGGTGAACGGCATGCGACATAGGGATAATGGTTAACGAAAAGTAGTGAAACTACTATTCCGGCTATCATTTTCCCGAGGTGTCGTCATGTTTTCCTATACTGCCCCCGTCCGTGACCTTCGTTTCGTGCTCGAGGAACTGCTCGAGCATCGTTCGCTGGCCTTGCCCGGCTTCGAGGAAGCCAGCTCCGAGCTGGTCGAGGCCGTGCTGGAGGAGGCTGCCAGACTGGCGGGTGAGGTGTGGGGGCCGCTGAATGCCAGTGGCGACCGGCAGGGCTGCTCTCGTCGCGACAATGGCGGCGTGACCCTGCCCGACGGCTTCATCGAGGCCTATCAGGCCTATGTCGACGGCGGCTGGAATGGAATCGGCGTCTCCGAGGCGCTGGGCGGCCAGGGACTGCCAGAGGTGGTAGCCAGCAGCGTGCAGGAGATGCTTCACGGTGCCAACATGGCGCTGGGCCTGTGCCCGATGCTCACCGCCGGCGCCATCGAGGCGCTGGCGCACCACGGCAGCGACGCGCTCAAGGAGACCTACCTGCCCAGGTTGGTCGAAGGCAGCTGGACCGGCACCATGAACCTCACCGAGCCCCAGGCCGGCTCGGATCTTTCCAAGGTGCGCACCCGGGCTGTTCCATGCCCTGATGAAAAGGGGGATCATTACCGCTTGTTCGGCCAGAAGATCTTCATTACCTGGGGCGAGCACGATGCCGCCGAGAACATCGTTCATCTGGTATTGGCTCGCACACCGGATGCTCCCGAGGGCAACAAGGGTATCTCGCTGTTTCTGGTGCCGAAGTACTTGGTATCTGAGCCCCTGGTCAATGCTGCCGGCTCGCTGGGTGAGCGCAACGACGTCACCTGTGCCTCCATCGAGCACAAGCTCGGCATCCACGGCTCGCCCACCTGCACCCTGAGTTTCGGCGAGGGCGATGGCGCCATCGGCTACCTGGTGGGCGAGGAGGGGCGCGGCCTCAACCACATGTTCACCATGATGAACGAGGCGCGTCACAAGGTCGGCATCCAGGGCATTGGCGTGGCCGAGCGGGCCTGCCAGCATGCCTTTGCCTACGCCCTGGACCGCGTGCAGGGCAAGGCGCGGGGCGCCGAGACCACCATCAGCGAGCATCTCGACGTGCGGCGTATGCTGCTCTCCATGCGTGCCCGCACAGATGCCCTGCGAGCCCTGGCGCTCTATTGTGCCGCCGAGCTCGACGTGGCCCGTCACGGCGCCGACGAGTCCGAGCGCAAGGGAGCCCAGGCCCGGGTCGACGTGCTGATTCCCGTGGTCAAGAGCTTCTCCACCGACCAGGCCGTGGATATTGCTTCCATGGGCGTGCAGGTTCATGGCGGCATGGGCTTCATCGAGGAGACCGGCGCCGCCCAGCTACTGCGTGATGCCCGCATCGCACCCATCTATGAGGGCACCAATGGCATCCAGGCCCTCGACCTGGCCGGGCGCAAGCTTCAGCGCGACGGTGGCGCGGCGCTCAACGACCTGCTCGAACGTGTCGAAGCCACCGCCGAGGCGCTCCGCGGCCATGGCGAACTGGTCGCCCTTGGCGAGAGCTTGGCCGCCGGGGCCGCCGACCTTCGCGCCGCCATGGCCATCGTGCTGGAGCAGGGCAGCGATCCCGAGAACGGAGCGGATGCCATCCAGGCCTATGCTACGCCCTTCCTCAACCTGGCCGGCCATGTACTGTGCGCCTGGCAGATGGGGCAGTCCGCCCTCAAGGCCAGTGCCGCCCAGGCCGGGGGCAGCAGCGAGCCTTTCTACCGGGCCAAGCTGGTCGCCGCGGACTTCGCCCTGCGCCAGTGGCTGCCGGTAGGGCGTGCGAACCGCAGCGTGATCGAAGCCGGCATGGCCAGCCTGGCCGGTTTCGATGCCACGACTATCTGATCCCACCGCCGGTACTGGACGGTAGAGCCAGGCCGGCGGCATTTGTGTTCTCCTGTCATAGGACAGCGACAGCGCAGCACCATAATAATGACGCCAGAATGGAGCCCACCATGAACAACAGCATCTTCGAACAGGGCCTGCCCAAGACGCAGGCCAATCATGTACCGCTGTCGCCGCTCACCTTCATCGAGCGCAGCGCCTCCATCTATCCGGACTACCCGGCGGTGGTGCATGGCGACATCCGCCGCAGTTGGGCCGAGACCTGGTCGCGCTGCCGCCGGCTCGCCTCGGCGCTGGAAAGGCGCGGCATCAAGCCGGGCGAGACGGTGGCCGCTATGCTGCCCAACGTGCCGGCCATGTTCGAGGCGCACTTCGGTGTGCCGCTGGCCGGCTGTGTACTCAACACGCTCAACATTCGCCTCGATGCCGAGGCCATCGCCTACATGCTCGAGCATGGCGAGGCCCAGGCGATACTGGTGGACCCGGAGTTTGCCGACGTCGTCGAGGAGGCCGTCTCGCAGCTGGCCATCAAGCCGCTGGTGATCGACGTGGACGATGCGCTGTTCGAGGGAGACGCCCGCCGCATCGGTGAGCTGGAGTACGAGGGGCTGCTGGCCGAGGGCGATCCGGACTACGCCTACCGGCTGCCCGAGGACGAGTGGCAGGCAATCTCGCTCAACTACACTTCCGGCACCACCGGCAAGCCCAAGGGAGTGGTCTACCATCACCGTGGCGCCTATCTCAATGCGGTGAGCAATATCCTCGAGTGGGCCATGCCGCACCACCCGATCTATCTCTGGACGCTGCCGATGTTCCACTGCAACGGCTGGTGTTTCCCCTGGACCATTGCAGCCAATGCCGGGACTAGCGTCTGCCTGCGCCGGGTCGACCCCAGGAAGATCATCAACCTGATCGTCGATGAGAGAGTGACCCACTTCAGCGGGGCGCCCATCGTGCTCAACGGCCTGGTCAATCTGCCCGACGAGGACAAGCGCGACTTCGACCATCCGGTGAAGGTGACCACCGCCGGTGCCGCGCCACCCGCCTCGGTCATCTCCGGTGTGGAGAAGATGGGCATCGAAGTGACCCACGTCTACGGCCTCACCGAGGTCTATGGCCCGGTGACCGTGTGTGCCTGGCACGAGGCCTGGAATGAACTGCCCGTGGAGGAGCGGGCGAAGATCAAGTCGCGCCAGGGTGTGCGCTACCACATGCTCGAAGCGCTCTGTGTTGCCGATCCCAACACCCTGGAGCCCGTACCCAAGGACGGCGAGACCGTTGGCGAGATCCTGATGCGTGGCAACAACGTGATGAAGGGCTATCTCAAGAACGAGGCGGCCACCGAGCAGGCGCTGGAGGGCGGCTGGTATCACACCGGCGACCTGGCGGTCTGGCATGCGGACGGCTACATCGAGATCAAGGACCGCTCCAAGGACATCATCATCTCCGGTGGCGAGAACATCTCCACCATCGAGGTGGAAAACGCCATCTATTCGCACTCGGCCGTGGAAGAGGCCGCGGTGGTGGCCAAGCCCGACGAGAAGTGGGGCGAGACCCCCTGCGCCTTCGTCAAGCTAAAGGTGGGTTACGGTGAGGTCACCGAGGCGGACATCATCGCGCACTGCCGCGAGCACCTGGCTCGCTTCAAGGTGCCCAAGACGGTGATCTTCAGCGAACTCCCCAAGACCTCTACCGGCAAGATCCAGAAATTCGTGCTGCGTGAAGAAGCACGCAAGTCATAACGCCTCACAGGAGAAAAGCAGATGAGCTCACAGCAGATAGGTGTGGTCGGCGCCGGAACCATGGGGCAGGGTATTGCACAGGTTCTGACGATAGGCGGCTTCTCGGTCCAGCTCTATGACGTGGCCGACGAACAGCTCACCCGGGCCCAGGCGGGTATCGAAAAGGGGCTGGGCAAGCTGGTGGCCAAGGAGAAGCTCTCCGAGGCCGACAAGGCGTCGGCCCTGGAGCGGGTTGCAGTAACCACGGCGCTGGACGCCCTGCGCGACTGCGCCGTGATCATCGAGGCGGCCCCCGAGCAGCCGGCGCTGAAGGAGAAACTCTTCCGCGACCTCAGCCGTTTGAGCCATGACGCCATCCTGGCCTCGAACACCTCATCGCTGTCGCTGACCCGTCTTGCTGCGGTGTGCGAGCGCCCCGAGCGAGTGGTGGGCATGCACTTCTTCAACCCGGTGCCAGTACTCAAGCTGGTCGAGGTGATCCGCGCCGAGCAGACATCTGATGCTACCGTGGCGCAGATCGAGACGTTGGCCGAGGCACTGGGCAAGACGCCGGTGGCCATTGCCGACTCCCCCGGGTTTGCCGTCAACCGTCTTCTGGTGCCGATGATCAACGAGGCGGCCTTCCTGCTCCAGGAGGGAGCCGCTACGGCGGAGGATATCGACCAGTCGATGAAGCTCGGTGCCGCTCATCCCATGGGGCCGCTGGCGCTGGGTGACCTGATCGGCCTGGATGTCTGCCTGGCCATCATGGAGGTGCTGCAGGAGGGCTTCGGCGATCCCAAGTACCGCCCCTGCCCGCTGCTCCGGCGTATGGTGGCCGCCGGCTATCTGGGCAGGAAGAGCGGACGGGGTTTCCACGTCTACGAATAACAGTGTCCATGGGCATCTCCGACGAGGCGGCTGCTCAGGTAGGCGTCAATGCCATCGACGATACGAGTGGACCGGTAAGGAGAAGAATGATGTTCAAGGCAATCTTGATCGAGAAGCAGGAGGCGGGCCAGCAAGTCGGCATCCAGACGCTGGACGATTCGCAACTTCCCGAAGGTGACGTGACCGTTCGGGTCGAGTGCAGCACGCTGAACTACAAGGATGCGCTGGCCATTACCGGCAAGGGACCGGTGGTCAGGCAGTTCCCCATGGTGCCGGGGATAGATCTGGCAGGAACAGTGGAAGAATCTTCATCCGCTGAATTCAAGGTCGGTGACAGCGTGTTGCTCAATGGGTGGGGCGTGGGTGAAGCGCACTGGGGCGGCCTGGCTGAAAAGGCACGCCTCAAGAGCGATTGGCTGATTCCCCTGCCAGTGGCGTTCAGCGCTCGCCAAGCCATGGCCATCGGCACTGCCGGCTACACGGCGATGCTTGCCGTCATGGCGCTGGAGCGTCAGGGCATCGTGCCGGACCGGGGAGACGTACTGGTGACCGGGGCCAATGGTGGCGTTGGAAGCTATGCCGTCGCGCTGCTTTCACGGCTGGGATATCGGGTCATTGCCGCCACGGGGCGGCCGCAGGAATCGGCGTATCTGCGTGAGCTGGGGGCACAGGAGATCCTGGATCGCAGCGAACTGTCGGAGCCCGGTCGGCCCCTGGGCAAGGAGCGCTGGGCGGGCGCCATTGACTCGGTGGGTAGCCACACGCTGGCCAACGTCCTGGCCTCCACGCAGTACGATGGCACGGTGGCAGCCTGTGGCCTGGCCCAGGGCATGGACCTTCCCGCCACCGTCGCGCCGTTCATTCTGCGAGGCGTGACGCTTGCCGGTATCGACAGTGTCATGAAACCTCGCGTGGAGCGAATCGAGGCATGGCGTCGCCTGGGTGAGCTGCTCGATCCCGCTCAACTCGATGCCATCACCCAGACCGTAGGCCTCGATGAGGCCATCGACAAGTCAGGGGAGCTTTTGAAGGGCCAGGTGCGTGGAAGAGTCGTCGTCAGCATGCAGTAGTTCCATCGTCTCCGACAAAATGAGGGATTGCCGACCAACCAAGCGTTCGCTAGGGTTGGTCGGTAGCCACTCCACAAGAACGCGACTCATCAGGAGCCCCACATGAGCGAAAAGCTGATCGATTTGGCGGAGAACGCCGGCATCGTGCGCCTGACCATCAACCGCCCCAAGGCGTTGAATGCCCTCAACAGCGC
>SKVX01000350.1 GCA_007129225.1 Halomonas sp. | reverse complement strand
GCAGCTCCGGCAGGTTGCTGCGCAGGTGATCGACATAGGCCTGGTCCAGCACCACGGGAAGCAGGTCGGGGCAGGGGAAGTAGCGGTAGTCGTTGGCTTCCTCCTTGGTGCGCATGCTGCGGGTCTCGTCCCGGTCGGGGTCGAACAGGCGAGTCTCCTGCACCACCTTGCCGCCATCCTCGATCAGCTCCACCTGGCGCTCCACCTCGAAGGCGATGGCGCGCTCGACGAAGCGGAAGGAGTTGACGTTCTTGATCTCGGCACGGGTGCCGTAGGCTTCCTGGCCCCGGGGTCGCACTGAGACGTTGACGTCACAGCGCATCGACCCCTCGGCCATGTTGCCGTCGCTGATGCCGAGGTAGGTGACGATGGAGTGAATCGCCTTGAGGTAGGCGGCGGCCTCCTTCGCCGAGCGCAGATCCGGCTCGGAGACGATCTCCAGCAGCGGGGTGCCGGCCCGGTTCAGGTCGACCCCGGTCATGCCGTGGAAGTCTTCGTGCAGCGATTTGCCGGCATCCTCCTCCAGGTGGGCGTGGTGGACCCGGATACGCTTGGTGCTGCCGTCATCCAGGGTGATCTCCACTTCGCCGGCACCCACGATGGGGTGATACATCTGGCTGGTCTGGTAGCCCTTGGGCAGGTCGGGATAGAAGTAGTTCTTGCGGTCGAAGACCGATATCTCGGGGATCTCGGCGTGAATGGCAAGGCCGAACTGGACGGCCATGGCCACGGCGGCCTCGTTGAGTACCGGTAGCACGCCGGGCAGGCCCAGGTCCACGGCGCAGGCCTGGGTGTTGGGCTCGGCGCCGAAGGCCGTGGACGCACCGGAAAAGATCTTCGAGCGGGTGGCGAGCTGGACGTGGACCTCCAGTCCGATCACGGTTTCCCATTGCATCAGGCGTTCTCCTCGGCAAAGGCGGGGCGACGACGGTGCCAGTCGGTGGCCTGCTGAAACCGGTGGGCGACGTTGAGCAGTCGCGCCTCGGTGAAGTGGCTGCCGAGGATCTGCAGGCCCACGGGGCGGCTGCCGACGAAACCGGCCGGTACGCTGATGCCGGGAATGCCGGCCAGGTTGACGGCGATGGTGTAGATGTCCTGCAGGTACATCGAGACCGGGTCCTTGTTGGCCCCCAGGTCAAAAGCCGGAGTGGGGGAAGTCGGCCCCATCAGCACGTCCACCTCCTGGAAGGCGTCGAGGAAATCCTGGCGGATCAGGCGGCGTACCTGCTGGGCCTTCTTGTAGTAGGCATCGAAGAAGCCCTCGGAGAGTGTATGGGTTCCGATCAGGATGCGTCGCTTGACCTCGTCGCCGAAGCCCTCGGCGCGGCTGCGCTTATAGAGGTCGACCAGGTCTGCCGGGTTGTTGCAGCGGTGGCCGAAGCGCACGCCGTCATAGCGGGACAGGTTCGAGGATGCCTCGGCCGGGGCGATGACGTAATAGGCCGGAATAGCGTAGTGGGTGTGCGGCAGGCTCACCTCGCGCACGCTTGCGCCGAGCGATTCGAAGACCGCGATCGCTTCGCGGGTCGCTTTTTCCACCGCCGGGTCGAGGCCGTCACCGAAATACTCGCTGGGCAGGCCGATCTTGAGGCCGTTCAGCGGTGCGTCGAGCTCCTCGGAATAGTCGGGCACGCCGCGGGCGACGGAGGTGGAGTCACGCAGGTCATGTCCGGCGATGGCGCCCAGCAGCAGCGCGCAGTCCTCGGCGGTTCGCGCCATGGGGCCGGCCTGGTCGAGGCTCGAGGCGTAGGCGATGATGCCGTAGCGCGACACCCGCCCATAGGTGGGCTTCAGCCCGGTGATGCCGCAGAAGGCGGCCGGCTGGCGGATCGAGCCGCCGGTGTCGGTGCCCATGGCTGCGGGCACCAGCCCGGCGGCCACCGCGGCGGCGGAGCCCCCCGAGGAGCCACCGGGAACCGCGGCGAGATCCCAGGGGTTCTTCACCGGGCCGTAGTGGCTGTTCTCGTTGGAGGAGCCCATGGCGAACTCGTCCATGTTGGTCTTGCCCAGGCTGACCGTGCCGGCGGCGTTGAGTTTCTCGACCACCGTGGCGTCGTAGGGCGAGACGAAACTGTCGAGCATCTTCGAGCCGCAACTGGTCTTCACGCCACGGGTGCAGAAGATGTCCTTGAGGGCCAGCGGCAGGCCGGTGAGCGGCCCCGCGCTGCCCTTGGCCCGGGCGGCATCGGCGGCGTCGGCGGCGGCCAGGGCCTGGTCGAAGGTGATGCTGATGAAGCTGTTCAGGTCACCGTCGAGGCGATCGATGCGGCCCAGCAGGTGCTGGGTCAGCTCGCGGCTGGAGAACTCGCCGGCGTCGAGCGCCCGGGCGAGTTCGACAAGCGTCTTGTCATGCATGCGGCATGGCTCCATGAAGGCGTGCCGTTAACGAAAGCGCGGTGGGTACGGTCATTCGACGACCCGGGGCACCAGGTAAAGCCCGTTCTCGACGGCCGGTGCGCAGCGCTGGAATTCCTCGCGCTGGTCGCGCTCGGTGACCTCATCGGCACGCAGGCGTTGGGTGGCGTCCAACGGGTGGGCCAGGGGGGCAACGCCCTCGGTGTCGAGGGCCTGTAGCATGTCGACCATTTCCAGGATGCGACCAAGATCATCGACATAGCCGGCAGCCTCGTCGTCGTTCAGGCCAAGGCGGGCCAGGTGGGCGGCCCGCTGCACGTCTGCGTGTTCAAGCGCCATGGGCTGGGTGTCCTCGCACGGATTGGGGGTGTTGAATAGCGGGAAAAGGTACCACATTCGATGTGCCGCGGGCACTCTTCTCTAGGCGATGAGCGTGGCATGTCGCTTGCTGCGCGGGGGCCGCGATGATACCGTTTGCATCCGCACAAGGGTCCCCGGTCAGCACTAGGTAACGACGTCCATGTTCAAACGCTTGAGGGGGCTGTTCTCCAGCGATTTATCAATCGATCTGGGTACGGCCAATACACTGATATACGTCCGTGGTCGCGGCATCGTGCTTGACGAGCCGTCGGTAGTGGCCATTCGCCAGTCCGGCAATATGCGCAGCGTGGCCGCCGTCGGCGCCGATGCCAAGCGGATGCTGGGTCGTACGCCGGGTAACATCACCGCCATACGTCCGATGAAGGACGGGGTGATCGCCGATTTTACTGTCACCGAGCAGATGCTTCAGCACTTCATCCGCAAGGTCCACCAGAGCACCTT
>SKVX01000345.1 GCA_007129225.1 Halomonas sp. | reverse complement strand
GTCTTGCTGCCATCGAAGGCGATCATCACCTGTTCGGGCTTCTTGAAGCCGTCCGGCACCATCAGGATGGGACGATGCAGAGTGCGAACCACCCGCTCCAGGTTGGAGCCCAGGTGCTCACTGGCCTGGTGCGCGGTCTCACCGCGCTTGCCCACCACCAGCAGGCGGATATCGTTTTCCAGCTCGACCAGGGTCTCGACCAGGGTGCCGTTGCGCTGACGCGTCATGGGTTCCGTCACGCCGGCCTCGATGGCACGCTCCTTGGCCGCATTGAGCATCAGCCGCCCCCGCTCCTGGGCCACCTTGGCGCGCCGCTCGTCCAACTCCGACAGCTCTTCGAGCAGGTGTTCCCGAGACCCCAGCCCGATGTTCCCGGACAGATCCACCTCGGCGGTCTGGGGGTGATTGTCCACCACGTGCAGGAAGGTCAGCGGTGCCTCCAGCGCCAGGCTGGCCCAGGCTGCGTAGTCGCACACTCCTTCCGAGAACTGCGAGCCGTCGATGGCGGCCATTACCTGATCTGTCATCTTCTCGTTTCCTGGCTGGCGTATGTCGTTATGGATTCTTTCGTTTCTACCGCATCGGCCAGGGCCTTGGCCAGGCGTCAGATCAACGCAGTAAGGATTTTATTGCAGCAAGGATGACATTTCTCCCGTATGAGTGAGCACCAACCGGTGCATGGCCCGCGTGCAGGCCACATAGAGCAGGTTGCGCTCCATGTCGGTGGCATAGTTCTTCGCAGTGACCTCGGGCAAGACAACCCGATCGAACTCCAGCCCCTTGGCCATATGGGCCGTGCACACGATGATGCCCCGCCCGAAGGCGGCGCTCTGCTCGCCCAGCAGCTGCAACTGCTCGACGCTGCCGTCGAGGGCATCGAATACCTTGTATGCCTGCTTCTGGGTCTTGCACACGATACCCAGGGTATTGTGATCCGATTCGCTGAAATCCCTGGCCATGGCCACGATGGTGTCGAGCTCCTCGCGCCGGCTGCGGCAGCGGATCACCTGCGGCTCCTCGTCGTGGCGCTCGATCGCCTCGAGGTCGGGATTGGGCGAGATCCGCTGGGCGAAGCGCACGATCTCGATGCTCGAACGGTAGCTCTTGTTGAGCGTCACGCAGGCGGCCTGGCGCAGCACCCCGCGTATTTCCTCGGATTTCGAGGCGCTGTAGGGGTTCACCGCCTGATAGGCATCGCCAAGCACGGTCTTCTTGCAGGAGAACAGTTGCCCGATCACCGCGTACTGCACCGGCGTATAGTCCTGCATCTCGTCGATCAGCAAGTGCTTGACGTCACGCCAGCGGGAATGCACCCCTTCGAGGCGCATCTTCAGATAGATGAGCGGAAAGACGTCGGCATATTCCAGACGACCGCGAGAAGCGGTCTTGAACAGCTCAGGCCTGCCCAGCCAGTCGTAGAAGCCCTTGTAGGTTTCGCGCAGGGTGGCCTGGCGCAGCATCTTCTTGATCGCCGCCTTGAGCGCCTTGCGCTCCTCGGGCATCAAGTCGTAGTTGTACTGGTTGCCGATCTTGCGCTCGATCTCCCAGCTGACCTGGCTGAGCCGCTCATTGGTGGGCAGGCTGCGGTGCTTGCGAAACACCTCCTCCACCAGCCAGCCGGGGACCAGGCGCCGGGCGATCCAGAGGTCCTCGGCGGCGAAGCGGTTGGCTTCCACATGAGCCGCATAGCGGTCGAGCTCTACCAGGAAGTCGGTCGACGCCTTGAAGCGCAGCCGTTCCTTCATGGCCTCGTCGTTCTTTTCTAGCAGGGTGCCGGTCTGCTCGAAGAAGGTCTCGAAGCGGTACTGACCGCCCAGCAGCTCGTCGGCGAGATCCTCCATGCCCACCTGGTTGACCGTCTCCTCGCCGAGCTCCGGCAGCACGTTGCCTATGTAATCGGAGAAGACCCGGTTGGGCGAAATGATCAAGATATCCTCGGAGCTGAGCGTCTCCTTGAAGCGGTAGAGCAGATAGGCGATGCGGTGCAGGGCGATGGAGGTCTTGCCCGAGCCTGCCACGCCTTGGATGATCAGCACCTGAGCTTCGTCGTTGCGGATGATGGCATTCTGGTCGCGCTGGATGGTGGCGACGATGTTCTTCATGCCCTCGTCGCTGGCCCGGCTCAGTTCGTCCTGGAGCACGTCATCGACCACGTGGACGGCACTGTCGATCATCAGCTCGATCTCACCGCCCTTGATGCGGAACTGGCGCTTCAGGGTGATCTCGCCCGCCACCTTGCCCTCGGGGCTCTCGTAGGCCGCGGGCCCCGTCTCGTAGTCGTAGAACAGCGAGGCGATGGGGGCGCGCCAGTCGAAGATCTGGTTCTCGCCGGTCAGGTCGTCGCGGAAATGGTGGATGCCGATATAGATGGGCCGCGTCTCTCCGCCGCTGACGAAGTCGAAACGCCCGAAGAAGGGCGAGTGCCTGAGCTTCTCCAGACGCTGACGGCGCAACAGCACGTTGTCGCCGGTCATCACCGCCTGCTGGATCGACTCCCGCGCCGAGATCCTCTCGACGTGATCCATCTCGTCGCGGCTGCTCCACAGGTACTCCTTCTGCGCCTGGATGTCCTCGGCATAGGCCTTCAGGCGTGCATCGAGTTCATGGAGGTTGGCCTCGATGCGCTGCAGCATATGGTCGAGATGTCGGCGCTCGGCCTGTCGCTCGACACTTTCGGCTCTCTTGTCCATTGCCATTCGCTCAAATCATGATGTGGCGAGCAAGCTCGCGGCACCATAGCCGTGAGAATTGGCGCGCAACTCCCAAAAAAAGCCGACGCGCTTCCCGCAGGAAGGGCCGGCTCGGGTAAGCGTCAGCGCAGCAGCAGAATGGGTACCTGGCTGCCGCGCAGCATGGCGGTGGTGGTGCTGCCCACCAGCAGGTGGCGAATGCGCGAGTGGCCGTAGGCACCCATCACCAGCAAATCGATGTCGCTCTCTTTCTGATAGGTGCGCAGGGTCTCCTCCACCTCGCCGGCGCGGATCGCGCCTTCGGCCTCATGCCCCGCCTCGCGCAGTGTCGCCAGCGCCCAGTCGATCTGGGAGCGGTTGTCGCCGGTTTCGGCGCCGACAATCACCACGTGCACCGGAACGCCGTTGAACAACGGGCTCTTTGCCAGCATCTCGACGCCCTTGCGGGTGGTCTTGCTGCCGTCGAAGGCAATCATTACCCGCTCAGGCCGCTT
>SKVX01000129.1 GCA_007129225.1 Halomonas sp. | reverse complement strand
GCCAGCGTTGATCACTCTTCATCCAGTCGGCGATAGAGAGTACGCCTGGCGATACCCAGAATATCGGCGGTACGACGCTTGTTGCCGCCGGTCGCTTCCAGCACTTTCTGGATATAGCGCTTTTCCACCTCTTCCAGGCTAGGCCAGTTCTGCTGCTTCTCAGCCGCTATCAGGGCGTTTCCTGCCTCGATATGCCGTGTGTTTCTGCGCTGTTCCAGGCCATGTTGACGAATACGCTCCGGCAGGTCGGCATGACTCAGCATGCCGCCTTCAGCCAGCGTCACGGCTCGCATGACGGCATTTTCCAGCTCGCGCACATTGCCCGGATAGGAGTACTCGAGGAGCGCTTGCAGGGCCGAGGGTTCGACACTCTCGATCTGCTTGCCCTGGGTGGTGGCATGCTTCTCGATCAAGGCCGAGACCAGTCGTTCTATGTCGCCATTGCGCTCTCGCAAAGGGGGGATTCGCAGCGAGAATGTCTCCAGACGATAGAAGAGGTCGCTGCGAAAATTGCCACTCTCGATCTCCTGTTCCAGCTCCCGGTGGGTCGCAGCGATGATACGCACGTCCACCGACTCTTCCTTCTCGGCCCCCACGGCCTTGACTGTCCTTTCCTGCAGGGCACGCAGCAGCTTGGCCTGGAGCCCGATGGACATTTCCCCGATCTCATCGAGAAAGAGACTGCCGCCGTTGGCCGCCTGGAACAGGCCCTGGCGGGAGTCGCTGGCACCGGTAAAGGCTCCCTTTGTATGGCCGAAGAACTCGCTTTCCATCAGCTCGGAAGGGATGCTGGCGCAGTTGATCGCAATGAAGGGGCCTTCGGCGCGGGGGCTTTCGGCATGGATGGCGCGGGCGAGCAGCTCCTTGCCGGTGCCGCTCTCGCCCTGCACCAGGATCGGCGCATCGCTCTTGGCGAGCCGAGCGGCATCATGGAAGAGGGATTGCATCGTCTCGCTCTCGCCGACGATGCCGTGAAAGTGGCCGGGAGGATGCTCCTGCTGAAAGCGTGCGGCCAGTCGGTGATTTTCCAGCACGCGATAGACAGCCTCGCGAACGCTTTCCAGGTCCAGCGGCTTGGTCAGGAAATCGTCGGCTCCGATCTTCAGTGCTTCCACGGCCTGGTCGATGGTGCCGAAGGCGGTGATCACGATGAAGCCCAATTGGCTCCCCTGGCCGCGTAGCTGCTCAAGCAGCTCCATGCCGCTGATGCCAGGAAGGCGGACATCGCTGATGACCAGTGCCACATCGCTGTGGCTCATGGTGGCCAGTGCCTCTTCGGCACTGGCCACGCCGAGCGTCCGGTATCCGGCTTCCTGTAGCTCCTCTTCCAACAGTTCCAGAATGGCTGCGTCGTCCTCGACGATCAGGATCGGCAAGCCGTTGGGTGTGATGTTCCCTGTCACGTGGCAGTTCCTCCTTCGATGGAATCCGTCTGGCTCAGGGGCAGGCCGATCTCGAAGCCGGCTCCTCCCATTTCACTGTCGAAGACGCCGACAGTACCGCCGTGGTCATTGATGATCCGATGCACCATGGAAAGCCCTAGGCCGCTGCCTTTTCCCACGGGCTTGGTGGTAAAGAAGGGGTCGAAGACCTTCGGCTGGTTGGCCCGGGGAATCCCTGCCCCATCATCTTCCACCCAGAGGGTCAGCCAATCGTCCTCCTGCCGGGCACTGAGGCGAACCCGTTGGACCCCCTCGGCCTGGGCGGCATTGCGTAAGAGATTCGTGAGTACCTGGATCAGCTGCTGGCTATTGGCCAGAAACTGAGGGGAAGGATCCGGCAGGTTCGTTTCCAGTTGGATGGCATTCCGATCGAGGTCGTCTTCCACCAGCTCCCGGGTGGCGCCGACCAGGCTGTCGAGATCGAGAGGTTCCTTCTCGACATTGTGGCGTCGACCGAGCTCCATCAACTGACGCACGATCTCGACGATGCGCTCAACCTCGCTACGGATGCGCCCCAGCTTGGCCCGTTCGTCATCGCCTATCCGGTCACGGCGCGCCAGCCGCTGGGCCTGACCGTTGATGACCGTGAGCGGGGCACCGATCTCGTGGGCGACCCCCGCGGCCAGCACGCCGAGCTCCGCCAGTTTCTTGGACTTGCGCAGGCGTTTTTCCAGCTCGATCTCCTTGCGTCGGCGCGCTTCGATATCGGCGTCCTTCTCGGCCATGGCATCCAGCATCCCGTTCAGGCCAACGGCCAGGCGGGCGTACTCCTGGGGACCGTCGGCCACGGCGCGCTGGCTGCGATCACCTTCCTCGACACGCTGCATGACCGCCAGCAGTCGCTCCAGCGGGCGCTCGATATGCCGGCGGAACCCCCACCAGATGCCCAGTACGATGCCTCCGGCACCGATCACGAAGGCGATTAGTGCCAGCTGGCTGAGGAAGCCGGTGTAGTTCTCGATGCCGGTATTGAGGCGGTTGACCTGCAAGACGCCGCGTATCTCGCCGGTGGCTGACGTCAGCGGCTTCAGCGCCGAGTAATAGTGCCAGCCGTCATGCTCTCGGTAGGCGGCGCGCATTTCGCCGTTCTCCGCCACGTCTCGAATGGCATCGGCACTGAACAGTGCCTGGCCCAGTCCCAGGCCATAGATCTCCTGGCCATTGGTATCGAAGACATAGGCGCCATAGATGCGATGAAAGGAGAAGGCCGAATAGAGCGACTCCTCCAGCGGCTCCGTGGAATCCCGGGCCAGGGCATGACTCAGGGTGGTGCCTATGACATGGGTAATCACTTGTACTTCCCGTTCCAGGCGGGAGCGAACGTTGTCTTCCAGCGACTTGATGGCCACCAGGCTGAATACGAGCAGCACCAGGAAGAGGGGGGCGATGACCGTCAGGATAATCAGGTTGCGTAGGCGCATGGGGGCTCACGAGCATCGATCGGAATGGCAGGCGCCGGCGATCCCCCGGCACCTGTCTCGGATTCAATCGGCTGGAACGAGCCGGTATAGGCTGCCCTGCGGATCGTCGTTGAGTAGATATAGGGCACCGTCATCGCCCTGGCGAACATCGCGGATACGGCCGATATGGCCGTCGAGGATGGTTTCGCTTGTGACGACATCGCTTCCATCCAGTGTCAGCCGTAGCAGTCGTTCACTGCGCAGGCCGCCGGCGAGCAGGTCACCCTGCCAGTCGGGGAAGGTGTCGGCGGTGACATGGGCCAGGCCGGATGGTGCCAGGGTGAACTCGAAGACATGGG
>SKVX01000036.1 GCA_007129225.1 Halomonas sp. | reverse complement strand
GCTTGCGCTCCAGGGCCGCTTCGGAAAAGACCGTCTCGCACAGCCAGAGATGACGATAACGCTCCACCTGGTCGGACAGGCTCTCGCGGACCTGCAGCAGGTGGGGAGAGCGGCAGCCGCCGGCAATGGCGGTATGAAAGGCCTGGTGGCGAGTATCCCAGATATCGAGCAGCTCATCGGGGGTATTGACCTCCATTACCTTGGAGAGGGTATGGGCCTTGGCCAGGATCTCGGCCTCCCAGCTGTCGTCGCCGCGCTCGATGGCGAGTTTCAGGATCAGTCCCTCGAGCTGGGCGCGGGCGTCGTAGAGGTCTGCCAGCTCGGCCAGCGACATCGGTGCCACCCGGTAGCCGCGCTGACTGATGGCCACCACCAGGCGTTCAGCCACCAGTTGGGACAAGGCTTCACGCAGCGGGCCGATGCCCAGGTCGTAGCGCTCCTTGAGGCGGCTCATCAGCAGCTTCTCGCCCGGCTGGAACACGCCCCGCGTAATGTCATGTTTCAGCCAGCTGTAGGCGCTGATGCCAAGGTTCTGTCGTGGGCTTGTGTCCATGATCGGTCATCCTTGCTTTTTCCGGGCATGATAACCAATCGGCATCAAGACGGTAATGGCAGGACATTCAACCCAAGTGTCCTTTTTCGAAGAAAGTGTGATTGATTATAGCAAGACGTGGATATTACTGGCACTACTCCTGTCGTGGATGCCACTCGGTCATCTGCTGCACCGTCCAGTCGACCAGCTCCTGGGCCAGCCGGTCTGCCGCCAGGCCAAACGCATCGACCACCGTGACGATGTCCGTACTCTCTGCGGCTTGGCGTTGGGTGAAGCGGCGGCTTGCCAGCAGCTGTCGGGAGTGCGTATCGATCAGTCGCACATCCAGTCTGATCACGGCTTCTGGGTGGCCGCCATGGTATTCGCTCTGGAATGCACGCAGGTCACTGGTGAGTTCCAGGTCGGCCGAGAGCGGCGTGTCGGCATGGATCAGCCGGGTGATCCGCCCATCCTCCTGGAAGGCATCGATCAGGCGATTGCGCATTAGCACGGGCGTGGCATCCGCCCACCGTGCACCCTGGTAGACCTGGGGTTGGTTGGGGATCGGTACTACGACGATACGTGACCCGTCGAGCAGGCCGCCGGCACTGGGCATTGCCAGTCGAAGGGTGGCATCGCCTGCTGGAGCCTCGGCCTGGCGCACGCTCTCCAAGGTCTGGGCGGGTAGGTCATAGAGGCTTACGGGATCGCTTGCAGGCATCAAGGTACAGGCCGAGAGTAGCCCCATGGTGCTGAACGCAAGAAGCCTGGCGAAAGTTAGCCTTGTCCTCACGGTGTGAACTCCTCGACGTTGTCACGTCCCAGCAGAAAGTCGGCCGGGTTCTCCTCGATGCGGCGTATGACGCGGTTGAGGGTGTTGAGTGTATTGCGCAGCTCCATCGTTGCCGGACCGAGCCCTCCAATACCCTGAATGCCGCTTTCCAGGGCCCCCAGGTTGGCGCCGAGCAGTGCCTCCATCTGTTCGGCCGTGCGGGCCAGGCTGGCGGTAGTCTGGCGGGCACCGTCCATGATCTCCTCACCCTGGCCACCGAGGATGCCGCCGGCCCGTTCGATGAGCGCGCGTATCTCCTCAAGGGCCTCGACGCCTTCTGCGGACAGCGACTCCATTTGTGCCACCAGTCGGCTGGGGCCGTCGCCGACGCGTGCCAGACTGGCGGTGGTCCGCTCCAGGTTGGCCAGGATATTCTGCACGCTGTCGGTATTCTCCTCCGACAGCAGTGCTTCGAGTCGGTCGAGCACGCGGTTGACGTTGCCAAGAATCTCCTCGCCGTCACCGAGCAGGGCGCTCAGTGGCGAAGGATCGGCGACGATGCGGGGCGGGGCTTCGCCAGCCGCGGCGATCAGCAGCGGGCTTTCCGGTGTGCCGCCATGCAGCTGAATCGACATGCTGCCGGTGATATTGGCCAGCGCCAGCCGAGCGCGGGTATCGTGGCGAATGGGAACACGGCTTTCGACGCGGATCTGTGCCAGCACGTTGCGGGGATCTTGCGGGTCGAGGCGCAGGTCGGTGACCTCGCCAACCCGAACGCCGCTGTACTCCACGGCGCTTCCTTCCGACAGGCCGCTGACGCTGCGATCGAAAAACACCTCATAGTGAATGAAATCCCGGTCGCTGGTGCTCTGGGTCATCCACAGCGCGAACAGCAGGCCGCCGGCCAGGGCCATCACGGTGAACAGGCCGACTACGACATGGTGCGCTCGCGTTTCCATCACTGATCCTCCAACCGCTGCGCGGCCTGGCTGGCCGCTCGGCCCCTGGGGCCATGAAAGTAGTCGCGTATCCAGTCGTCGTCGGTGGCCTCCACTGTCGCCAGGTCATCGGCGACGAGCACCCGCTTCCCGGCGATCACCGCAACCCGGTCGCAGGCGGTATACAGCGTATCCAGATCGTGGGTGACCAGGAACACGCTGAAGCCCAGGGCATCGCGAAGGGTCATCAGCAACTGGTCGAAGGCCGCTGCGCCGATGGGGTCGAGGCCGGCCGTGGGTTCATCGAGGAACAGCACTTCCGGGTCCAGGGCGAGTGCCCGCGCCAGGGCCGCCCGCTTGGTCATGCCGCCGGAGAGGGCGTCGGGAGCCAGCAATGCCGCCTCCGGCGGCAGCCCAGCCAGTGCCAGCTTGACCCGGGCGAGGTGTTCGGCATCGGCTCGTGTCAGACCGGCATGTTCGATCAGGGGCAGGGCCACGTTCTCCTGCAGGTTGAGGGAGGTGAACAGGGCGCCACGCTGGAACATCACCCCGAATCGGCGCTCCAGCCGGGACCGCTGGTCGGCAGGCAGGCGCTGCAGGTCCTGGCCGAAGACCCGAACGCTGCCGCCGTCCGGTTGCTTCAATCCAACGATACTGCGCAGCAGCACCGACTTGCCGGTACCCGAGCCGCCGACGACACCGAGAATCTCGCCGCGGCGGATGTCGAGGTCGAGATCGTCGTGTACCACGTGAGCGCCGAATCGGTTGATCAGGCCGCGGACTTCGATGACGGTTGCCTCGGATCTGCTCACCAGCCCATCTCCATGAAGAACATGGCCGCCAGGGCATCGATCAGGATTACCATGAAGATAGACTGTACCACGCTCGAGGTGGTGTGCTCGCCGACGGACTGGGCGCTGCCGCTGGCCTTGAAACCCTCGAGGCAACCGATGACCGCGAT
>SKVX01000294.1 GCA_007129225.1 Halomonas sp. | reverse complement strand
TGTCGGACCCGAGGGGCAGCCGGGGCTTCCCCCCGAGGCGGGTCGCTATCATCTCTATGTCTCCCTGGCCTGCCCCTGGGCGCATCGCACCTTGATACTGCGCCGGCTCAAGGCGCTGGATTCGCTCATCGGCATGTCCTATGTCAGCCCTCTGATGCTGGACCAGGGCTGGACCTATGACCAGCAGGAAGGCTCGAGCGGTGACCCCGTCAACGGCGTTTCCTTTCACCATGAGCTCTATACCATGACCGACCCTCGTTACACGGGTCGGGTGACGGTGCCTGCGCTGTGGGACAAGCAAGAAGGGCGCATCGTCAATAACGAATCCGCCGAGATGGTGCGCATGTTCAACGATGCCTTCGATGACCTGACCGGCAACCGGCTGGACTTCTACCCGGCCGATCTGCGCGAGACCATCGATGCGATCAACGCCGATGTCTACGACCACATCAATAACGGTGTCTACAAGTCGGGCTTCGCCACCGAACAGGCCGTATACGAAAAACACGTGCTGGCGCTGTTCGAGTCGCTGGATCGCATGGAGGAGAGACTGGCCGACTATCGTTACTTGGCCGGCGAATGGCTCACCGAGGCCGATATTCGGCTGTTCACCACCCTGGTGCGTTTCGATGCCGTCTATCACGGCCACTTCAAGTGCAACCTGCGCCGCATCGAGGACTACCCGAATCTTTCGAACTACCTGCGTGAGCTTTACCAGTGGCCGGGGATCGGAGAGACGGTGGACTTCGCGCATATCAAGCGCCACTACTACTACAGCCACGACACCATCAATCCCACGCGTATCGTGCCGGCTGGCCCGCTGCTCGAGCTCGACCGCCCCCACGACCGGGAGCGCCTGGCGGGCAAGGGGATCCGAGAAAAGGCATGAAGCAGGAAGGGTGGGGACGGTATCACGGCTGGCAATACTGCCGGGAGGCTAGCGCCTCCAGTCGTGATCTAAAGATACTCCAACAATTGCGTATCTCTCCTTTGGTCGAGAGGATCGTTGTTGGAGCGCTGGTTCCCATCGCGACTGGCGCCGGCAGGCGCCCAGCGGAGACTGCCGGCGTTGGCAACAACCGCGCCCATCGGCAACACCGCCGGGAGGCCTGCGCCTCCAGTCGTGATCTAAAGATACTCCGACAGTGTGGTAGTCGCCTGCCATGGCAGGAAAAGGCCGCTGTTGGAGGCTCGGTTCGGCGTCCCGCCATGCTGGCGCTGACCCTGCTGGCGGCTTATTGAAATAGACGACACCACGAACCTTGAAGAGCGCCGGAGCGATGGTAGCTTGGCGTACCTGCGAAGTAGGCTTCCAAGTGAATGATGAGGAAGGGCGGGAGGAGCGGGCTCGCTACGAGGGAAGCACTTACCAGCAGCGCATGACTTTCGAGGATGTGTTGCAAAAAACGAAGATGGCAACTACTACTTCGCTCTGCCGGCTGAAAGCACGCTGATTGGAGGTTACAAGATGGCCACCCTGGTGGACCTGGAGGGTACCAACCTGAGCGTAGTGGCGCTTACCGATGCCGATGGCTTTAATGACGATGGCGTACCGCAAACTCGCTTGCAAATACAGGAAAACGGGGATGATTTCCGCTTGCGGGTTCCGCGAAACCCACTCGCCGCGCTCGATCGGGCGCAGGGCATGATTGAACGCGGCGGAGGCGATGACCCAGAGCACCTTGCTGGCGATACTCGAGGTGACGGAAGAGCCGCTGGATCAGTTACGGCGCCGGGGACAGCAGGAGGCGATGGAACACGAGCTGTTTACCATTCGCATGAATATCAAGCTTCCCCTTTATCGCCATTCGCAACAGGTACGGGCGATGCGCGAAGCCGAGGAGAGCGGCTCGGCCATCGATGCTGGGCCGCTGCTGTCGCTGGATGACGGCGAGGCCCAGGCGACTTTTTCTTGAGGAAATGCTAAAGCTCAGCTGACTTAGGAATCAGGCCGCTTCCCACGAGGCAACCAGCGCGCGTGCCTGTTGGCCGACTTGTTCGGGGGATTGGCCGGGCTTGTAAAGGGCGCTTCCCAATCCGGCGCCGTCGATGCCCGCGGTTCGCCAGGCAGAAAAATTGCTGATACCGATGCCGCCCACGGCGTATAGCAGGGTGCCCGTCGGCAGCACGGCACGCATCGCCTGCATGCCGTCGATGCCGACTTGGACGGCGGGGAATAGCTTGAGGCCGGTGGCTCCGGCGTCGAGTGCGTCGAAGGCCTCGGAAGGCGTGACGATGCCCGGCCAGCTCTGCAGGCCGAGGCGGCGGGTGGCCTCGATCACCGCCGGGCGGCAGTTGGGCGAGACCACCAGCCGCCCCCCGGCGGCCTGGACGTCATGCACTTGGGCGACCGTCAGCACCGTGCCGGCTCCCACCAGGGCGCGGTCGCCCAGCGCCTCCACCAGTCGGCGGATGCTCTCCAGGGGCTCGGGGGAGTTGAGCGGGACCTCCAGGGTGGTGATGCCGGAGGCGACCACGGCCTTTCCCACTGCCACCGCCTCCTCGGGTGTGATGCCGCGCAGAATGCCGATCAGGGGCAGGGTCATGGGGAGTCTCCCTTGCCGTGATTCATTTGGCCTGTCTGATGGGCCAGTGTTCGATGGGCCAGGGCGAGGCCGGCCAGCACGGCGCGCTCCCCGTCCAGGCAGCGGCTGGCGTGTCCGGCGGCCTCGAGCGCCAGGGCATAGCGTGCGCAGAGCGGCGCATTGCCGATCAGGGTAATGGGTCCATTTGGCGTGGCGCCCGGGTCGGACAATGCCAGGCCGGCTAGCTCCAGGCCGATGGTGAGCCCCGAGAGGCGCTCGGCCAGCCGGGCTGTGCGGGCCTTGCCGGAGGGCAGGTTGGCGTCCAGCAGGTCGGCGGCGCGCAGACCGAAGAGACTGGCCGAATAGCGCCCCGGCGCGGCCAGGCTCTCCTGGACGGCCGTGACAAAGGCCTCCCGACAGCCGGCGTCAGCCAGCTCGTCCTCGGTCTGTCCCTGACCTTGACCCTGCCCCAGGGAGTGCCTCAGCACCGACTGACCCGCCAGCAGCGCGTAAAGCTCGCCGGTGAGGTAGGTGCTGAAATGGCTGAGCGAGCCAAGTTCGAGGCGGGCCCACTTGGCATGTGTGCCGGGCAGGCAGACGAGTCCCGAGGCCTCGGGTTCACCCGCGACGAGCCCGGCGAGCTGGGTCTCCTCGCCGCGCATCACGTCGTAGTGGCCGGCAG
>SKVX01000134.1 GCA_007129225.1 Halomonas sp. | reverse complement strand
TGGTGCCCCATGCACCCAGATGGCGTTGCAAACTCATCTTGGCACAAGGAGGGACGGGTCCATCCCATTTCCTACAGTGTGGTAGTCGCCTGCCATGGCAGGATAAGGCAGCTGTTGGAGCGCTGGTTCCCATCGCGACTGGCGCCGGTAGGCGCCTTGGCGGAGGCCGCGGCGTCAGTTGCAGGAGCGGAAGGCCCGACAGGCTGCTAGAATCGAGCTTCGTGTCGAGTCGCCATGTTGGTCTTGCAAACGTCAAGGGATTGGGGGCTACTCTATATCATGGTAGCCAAAAGGATTGCCTGACCTTCTGCTGAACGAGGTTGGGGCATGGCTCCCGGGCACTTTTGCTCCCTGTTCAGAGGTCGCCATGTCAGCGGATGTCCATCGAATCACCACCAAGGGCGACTTTGATCGTTCGCTAATCGAGGCCATTCATGAGGCCTCACCCGACGGCATCCTCGTGGTGGATGATCAGGGAATGATCGTGTCCCACAATCGGCGGCTGTTTGAGGTGTTTGATATTCCCCTTGAGGCGTTGCCGGGTGACCATGGGGGTAACCTGACGGGGTATTCCGAGCAGGCACCGCTGGCGCTTGCGATGGACCGGCTCGAATCGCCCGAGGCATTTCTAAAGCGCACGCAGGAACTTTACGACAATCCTTCACTCGAGGACCATTGCGAGCTTGCATTGAAAGATGGCCGCACGCTGGAGCGCTTTTCCAAGGCCCTCTGGGGGCTTGAAAATCGGTATATGGGGCGAGTCTGGTTCTTTCGTGACATCACGCCGCGCAAGGAAGTCGAGCGAAAGCTGGAAGTTCTGGCTCGGCGTGATCCTCTAACAGGCGTTGCAAACCGTCGTCACTTCTTCGAGTTATCCGAGGCAGAGGTGGCTCGAGCCCGGAGGTACGGGACGCCGCTTTCCCTGGCCATGCTCGACCTCGACCACTTCAAGCAAATCAATGACCAGTTCGGGCACTCCGCCGGTGATCGGGTACTGATCAATTTCTGCCATGGCGTCGCAACACTGCTGCGCGGATCGGACGTGTTGGCGCGTCTGGGCGGTGAGGAGTTCGTCGTGCTGCTACCTGGATCAGACCTGGATGGTGCCTTCCAACTGGCCGAACGCTTGCGGAGTCATGTCGAGAACGAGATCGTGGAAGAGGGAGCGCATCGCATCCGATACACGGTGAGTGCTGGCGTGGCCAGCCTTGCGCCTGACGATGCCTCGATCGAAACCGTCCTGGGTCGGGCCGACGATGCCCTCTATGCCGCCAAGGCGGCCGGGCGTAACTGCACGAGGCATGAAGCCCCTCGGTGACGAACAGGCTATTTCTGGTTCTCAAAACCAGCCATCAATCCAGCCATATTGCATCCCAATAGGGATAGTCCCCGATATTCTCCACCAACCCCGCGCGTAACGGATTGGCGACGATATAGCGCGCCACGGTGCGGAGATCCTCATCGGATTGCAGGGCCCGCTCGTAATACCCCGCATCCCATACCCGCAACCCGACCGACATCGAGACATGGGACTTATACAGCCTGACGGCATGGGCCAGGTCGCCCTTCAGCTGTAACAGCCAATGGACATGGTCGGGCATGACGACAAAGGACTGTGTCTCGCACTGAGCGTGAAGGGTGGATATCGAAAACGAACGGCAGGCCTTGCAGGCGGTACGGAAGTCGTCAAAGAACGGGTAGCGTCGGCGCGTCACGAGTGTGATGTGATAAAAGTGGCCGGGGATGGAGCGGCGGCCTGCTCTGAGAGCGCGCATTCCAGGCGTAGTCATTGTGAAAGCTCGTGTTGGGCTGGCTTGGTTCAGCGTATTTGATTGGCCTAATATGTCGTTAAGCCATTTGGAGTTATCGTCAAATCTGGTGGATGCCGGTCAGGCTGCATTCCTGTCTGACTGATCGGTTACTTCCTCTCCGTCCTGAAACCGGACGTTGCTGGCGACCAGCCTCAGCTTCTGGAAGTGCTTGATGCGCCTCCATCGCTTCTGGGCGCTTTGGAGTAGCTTGAAGACCATCGCCAGGGTCGTCGCCCGGGAGCCGCAGTTCCGGCTGCGCTTGGTCCTCAGGCGTACCGTGGCGAAGGTCGACTCGATCGGGTTGGTGGTGCGGATATGCACCCAGTGTTCTGCCGGGTAGTCGTAGAACGCCAGCAGTTCCTCCCGATCCTTGGCCAAGCACGCCATCGCCTGGGGGTACTTGGCCTCGAAACGTTTCAGAGTCCGATCAAAGGCCCTGTATGCCTCGTCGCGGGTCTCGGCCATCCAGATGTCATGGAGGTCGGCCTTGACCTTTGGCTGCACGGATTTCGGTAGCTTGTTCAGCACGTTAGCCGTTTTGTGAACCCAGCAGCGCTGATGGTCAGTCTCCGGAAAAATCTTGCTCAGTGCCGCCCAGAACCCCATAGCACCATCGCCCACTGCCAGCTTGGGGGCCTGGCTAAGGCCGCGCTCTCGCAGGCCTGTCAGCAAGGTCTCCCAGCTGTTCGCCGACTCACGGAAGCCGTCCTCGACGGCGACCAACTCCTTGCGGCCCTGCTCGGTGACCCCGATGATTACCAGCAGGCACAGGCGGTCATCCATTCGCACGTTGCTGTACACACCGTCAGCCCACCAGTAGACGTAACGCCGATCTGCCAGGTCCCGTTGCCGCCACTCGGTATGCTCGTCTTCCCACTGCTTCTTGAGCCGTGACACCGTGTTGGCCGACAGCCCCTTGGCCTGGTCGCCCAGCAGCGCCGCCAGGGCTTCCTGATAGTCGCCGGTGGAGATCCCCTTCAGGTAGAGCCAGGGGATCAGCTCCTCAATGCTGCGAGCCCGCTTCAAGTAGGGCGGCAGCAGGCTGCTGTTGAAGCGAGCACCACCGCCGCGGCGGTCACGCACCTTGGGCACTTGCACACTGACATCGCCAATCCCGGTTTGGACCGTGCGCTCGGGCAGGTAGCCGTTACGGACCACGGCCTGGCGGCCATCGTCGAGCCGCTGATCGGCATACTGCGCCAGGAAGGTGGCCAATTCGGCTTCGACGGCCTTGGCGATCAGGTCACGGGCGCCTTGGCGCAACAGCTCGTGCAGGGGGTCAGTGACTTGGGGTTCTGGTTGTGAAAGAGCCTGGAGGGTAGAATTGGTCATGGCGTATCCATTCCGTGTTGATTGTGATCTGGCGAGATCAATCAACAGGATACGCCACCCTTCCT
>SKVX01000058.1 GCA_007129225.1 Halomonas sp. | reverse complement strand
GCCGGATCCTCCAGCTCGCGGGAGACTTCCTCTAGCCGATCCTTGCGTTCGGCATAGTCAAAGATACCCCCTCAGGACGTCTGTCCGCTCGGACAGGTCCTTGATGAGGTTATGAATCGGATTGGTTTCCAGCATGGGCTCGCTCGCCTGAATCGCATGGGAAAAACGGCCGCCGGAGATCCGGTATCGAACCAGAACCACGGCGGCGCGGAAAAGGCAGCTAGTGTAGCGAATTCGCCAATGGGACGCATCCACCACACGGCCACAATGCAAGAGACCCGGCCGAAGCCGGGTCCTGTATGAACGCTTGATTTGTATCAATCGTTTGACTGACTCAGAAGCGATAGGTCAACTGAGCGCCGAAGCCGTGGGCCTCGTTCTTGTAGTCGGCGGTGTAGGTCGAGGTAATGGCGCCATTCGCGTCCTCCCGCTCCTGGTCGACATGAGTGCTGCGCTCGGTCAAATAGGAGTAGGCAAGATCCAGCGTCAGGTCATCCACCGGAGTCCAACCGGCGCCGATGGAGAAGATGCGCCGGTCATCGGAGGGGATACGCGCACTGCGGAACTCATCGCTGGTCGGGGTGAAGTCGAGGGTAATACCGGCCCGAAGCGCCAGCTGCGGGTTAAGCTGGTACTCGCCGCCCAAGGCGTAGGCCCAGGCATTGGAATAGTCCTGCTGCTCGAACGTGATGGGATCGCCCCCCGGATCGTTGGGGTCGATGACGCGGATTTCATCGAAGCGACTCCAGCGGGTCCAGGAGGCGCCGGCCATCAGCTTGAGACGTTCGCTCATTTGTTGAGTGACAGAAAAGTTGATGGTTTCCGGAGTCGTCAGATCAAGCTGAGCATCACGCGTAATAACAGTACCTTCTGGAGCTATTAGGCCATCTCCCTGACCAGTTCCAAAATCGTCAGTTATATTTCCAAGAGCCGTTGCACGAAAATCGCCTGTGAGGGTATAGCTAACCTTGGAGCGATAAGTCAGTCCCAGCGTCGTTTCTGGCACCGGCTGGAAGATCACACCCAGGTTATAGCCCCAGCCATCATCATCACCCTCAATTCTTGAATCAAGCTCTTCAGTACCGAATGCCTCACCGGGGGCAGGCACTAGGCGATGCAGTTCGCCATCGACGCGGTTATAGGTAATGCCCGCACCTACCGCCCACTGATCATTGAAGCGATAGGAAACCGTAGGCTGAGCGCTCATCACCCTCAGCTCGGTGTAGTTGCCCAGGTTGCGCCCAACGAAGCCGTCCTCGTAGTCGGTCTTGGAACCGAACGGGGCATAGACACCAAAACCGAAGGCCAGTTGCTCATTGACCGGGTGCGCATAAAAGGCAAAGGGAATCAGCGTCCCCGGCACCATATTACCCTCTGAAGTACCTTCGACAGGTTGAGTGCCGACAACAGGGTCACTCCTTGTCGCCTCGGCATTGCGAATCCGGCTGTTGACGTTCAGATAGGTCCCGCCCGCGGTCAACTGCGCCCGGTCGAGGAAGGACATGCCCGCCGGGTTGCCGAAGACGATGGTGGCGTCGTTGACGTTGGAGCTGCGCCCGGCGTGGCCGTAACCCTGGCCGCTGACGCTCTGCTCGTTGATCTGGTAGCCGCCGGCGTTGGCCTGGCTGGCGAAGGCGGCGGCGGCAACCGCCACGGCCCAGGTAAGCTTGTTGAACTTGTTATGCATGTCTCGACGTCCTCTTCCAGACGAGCTGGAGCTGGTTATGAAAGGCACCCTCGCCGGGGTGCTTTACCACTGAACACAGTTTTCGCCCAAAGGAGCCTCGGGATCAAGGGCAAACGTTCGTTTTAATGTCATTTTTCCTCATACTTTAGACTAACGCACGGCTCATCCCATGAACTTTCATGGAATTGGCCAACACATCGACGGTGTAGCGAAGCCCCTTGACCTTTGTGTTACCCATAGGTTTTACACTGCCATGCCACCCCAGATGCCAGAGGAGTGCCTCCATGAAGGTCAGCGAACTGGCCCGGCGTGCCGACGTTACCGCCGAGACGGTGCGTCACTACACCCGCGAGGGGCTGCTGACCCCCCGCCGCGACCCGGACAACGGCTATCAGCTTTTCGACCAGACCGATCTGGAGCGGCTGCGCTTCATCCAGCGCGCCCGCACGCTGGGCTTCAGCGTGGCCGAAATCGGCGAGATCCTGGCCCATGCCGATCAGGGCGACTCGCCCTGCCCCATGGTGCGCGACCTGCTGGCCAGCCGGCTGCCGCAGATCCGCGCCCGGATTCTCGAACTGGAAGCCCTGGCGAGTCGAATGGAACAGGCACTTGATGCCTGGGCGGAGATGCCCGACGGCACACCCGACGGCCACAGCCTGTGCCGCCTGATCGAGAGCTTTCCCGCTGCAGCACACGCCCACTGCTCCCCTACCGGAGAGAAACGGAAATGACCACCTTCGACCTTGAGCGCAACGTTGCTGGCATGAACTGCCAGGGCTGCGTGAAGCGCATGTGTGAGGCGATCCAGGCGCTTGACCCCGAAGCCGAGGTCACCGGCTTCCCAGACAAGAAGCGCCTGACGGTGCGCTCGACGCTGGATGGCGCAGCGCTTGATCGCGTCCTGGCAGATGCCGGCTACCCGGCAGACGGCACGCACCGAGAGCTCGAGCGCCAGGTTGCAGGCATGAACTGCCAAGGCTGCGTCAAGCGCATGCGCGAGGCGATCCAGGCGCTCGACCCCGAGGCCGAGGTCACCGGCTTTCCCGCTGAGAAACGCCTGGTGGTGAACACCAACCTCGACGACGCCCGGCTCGACGGCGCCCTGGAAGAGGCAGGCTATCCCCCCGGGGCCGCCGCCAGCGAAGCGTCCGACGCAACGCCAGCCGAGGTACCAGCCACCGACGCGGCTACCCGGGAAAGCCAAGCCGAACCGGCGCTGCGCAGCGAGGGCGCTGTCACCTATCGTCTGTCGATCTCGGGCATGACCTGCGCCAGCTGCGTAAAAAGCGTGGAGCAGGCGCTTTCGCGCACGCCGGGCGTGGCAACCGCCTCGGTGAACTTCGGCACCCGGGTGGCCCAGGTACATGGCCATGTCGATGCCGAGACGTTGGTCGAGGCCATACAGGCGGCCGGCTACGACGCCGAACCCATCGTCGATCTGCGCCAGGCCGAAGAGGCCCGCACCGCCAAGGATGCCGAGACCTATCGCCGCCGCCTGCACGGCAGCTTCTGGTCATTGGCACTGGCCGTGCCGCTGATG